>CAYQQT010000242.1:0-2600 GCA_964419375.1 uncultured bacterium | reverse complement strand
CGCAGCTCACCGAGCGCGAGCAGGCGACGGGCGCCCAGATGGTGATCGCGATCTTCAAGTCGCTCGAGGGCGAGAGCCTCGAGGACTACTCGATCCGGCTCGCGCAGCAGTGGCGGGTCGGTCAGAAGAGCCTCGACAACGGCGTCATCCTCCTCGTCTTCCTGCAGGACCGCAAAGTGCGGATGGAGATCGGCTACGGCCTCGAGCCGGTGATCCCCGACGCCGTCGCGGGCCGCATCATCCGCGACGTCATGGGGCCACGCTTCCGTGAGCAGCGGTACGCACAGGGGCTGGAGGAGGCGGTGCAGGCCGTCTTCGCGCGCGTGGAGACGCGCGGCACTCCGCAGGCCCGGCCCGAGCCGCGCGCGCGGCCGTCGCGGTTCACCCCGTCATTCGGCATGCTCTTCGTCTTCGCGGTCATCGTCTTTCTCGTCTTCCACGAGATCCTCGGCCCGGGCCGCCGGGCGTCCCGGAACGCCTATACGGCGGGCCGCCGCGGCTGGTACGCGCCCGCCGTGATGTTCCCCTGGTTCGGCTCCGGCCGGTCGGGCGGTGGAGGGTCCTTCCGCGGGGGCGGCGGCGGGGGTGGCGGCGGGTTTTCAGGAGGCGGCGGCAGCTTCGGCGGCGGCGGCGCGAGCGGGAGCTGGTAGGCGATGGCCAAGCATCCGAAGTGGGCGGCCTCGCTCTTCACGCCGGACGATCTCGATGCCATCGCGCGCGCGGTCGGCGTGGCGGAAGCGGCGACGTCCGCCGAGCTGCGCGTGCACCTCGAGCGGCGCCTCCCCGCCGGCGCCGACCCCATGGCCCGGGCGCGCGAAGTGTTCGCCGCCCTCGGCATGCACCGCACCGCGGGGCGCAACGGCGTCCTGATCTACCTCGCCGTCGAAGACCACAAGCTCGCCATCGTTGGCGACGAGGGGATTCACACGAAAGTCGGGCCGCAGTACTGGGAGCACGTGCGCGATCTCATGCTGGAGCGCTTGCGCACGGGCGCCGCCCGCGATGCGGTGCTGACGGCGGTGGCGGACGTAGGCGCGGTGCTGCGGCAGCACTTCGGACGGCGGCCCGACGACACCAACGAGCTGAGCAACGAGGTCAGCGTGCAGTAACCTCGTCCGAGTCCTCGGCCTAACTCAGAAGATATTCCTGCGCGGCAGCCAGTCCGGCGCCCAGCCGGACCGGCACGCCGAAATCCTTCAGCATCATCTCGACGCCGGCGAGCCCGCCCAGCAGCTCCAGCTCGTTGAGGCTGCCGAGGTGGCCGATGCGGAAGACCTTGCCCTTGACGGCGCCGAGACCCATGCCGAGCGACATGTCCAGGCGCGTGTTCGCGTGCCGGATGAAGTCGTCCGAGTCGAAGCCGGCCGGCATGACGACCGCCGTGAGCGTGTTCGAATATTCCGAGGCGTTTTTGCAAAGGATGTCGAGGCCGAGGGCGCGCACCGCCCTGCGGCAGGCCTCCGCCAGGCGCGCGTGACGCGCGAACACGTTGTCGAGCCCCTCCTCGCGGAGCATGGCGAGCGACTCGCGCAGGCCGAAGAGCAGCATCGTGGCCGGCGTGTACGGATACTCGCCGTGCTTGTTGCGCTCGAGGACGGGCTGCCAGTCCCAGAAGGAGCGCGGGCACTTCGCCTTCTCGCCGGCGCTCACCGCCCGCTCGCTGATGCCCAGGATCGCCATGCCCGGCGGCAGCATGAGCCCCTTCTGGGGCCCGGTGAGGGCGACGTCGACGCCCCACTCGTCGAGACGGAAGTCGATGGAGGCGAGCGAAGACACGGTGTCGACGAGGAGCAGCGCGGGGTGCCGGGCGGCGTCGAGCGCGGCGCGCACGGCGGCGACGTTCGAGGTCACGCCCGTCGATGTCTCATTGTGCACGACGAGCACGGCGCGGATCTCGTGGCCGACGTCCGCGCGCAGTCGTAACCCCATCTCGTCGGCGGGCACACCCGCGCCGTACTCCACGTCGAGGCGGTCCACCTCGATGCCGTAGGCGGCGGCTGTCTTCGCGAAGCCGGCGGCGAAATGGCCGTTCACGCAGACGAGCACGCGGTCGCCGGGGGACAGCGTGTTCACCACGGCCGCCTCCCACGCGCCGGTGCCGGAGCCCGGGTAGAGCACGACGTGGCCGCGCGTGGTCTGGAACACCTCCTTGAGGCCGTCCAGGCACTCGTGCACGAGGGCCGCGAACTTCGGCCCGCGATGATCGATGATCGGCTGCGCCATCGCGCGCACGACGCGGTCGGGCACGAGCGTGGGGCCGGGGATCTGCAGGAAGGGGCGGCCAGGCATGTGCAGCCGAGTCTAACGCATCCTGTCCGCGCAGGTGGCGGCGGCGGGATCCCGGGCTTCCAACCGCCCGTTGCGCGCGACCAGCTCGGGATCCTTGAGCGCCCACGCGAACAGCCGTGACGTGAGCAGGCTCGCGATGTCCGGGACCACGCCGGCGAGGTCGCGCTCGCCCGTCGGGTCGACCGTCCAGTCGTAGAGCTCGATCTTCGCGCCCGTGACCAGCGGCCGATAGTTGAGCTGATACCGCGCGGTGCGGACGAACCGCGGCCGCGCCTCCTCGATCCGGCCGAGGCACTCCGGACGCAGGAAGT
>CAYQQT010000241.1:0-6278 GCA_964419375.1 uncultured bacterium | reverse complement strand
ACTAGGCCCAGGACGGCGGAATTGGCGGTGATTGAGATGTTCCCAGGACGCGACGACGTGGCGACAGGCGTGACACGAGCGCGCCTCGTCTAAATTCTGCCAGCGGTGGAGTTATGGTACAAGTAACTGAAATGTCTGGCTGTCGGTGCAGTAAGCAGTGGGGCTCAATTCCCCTACCGATGGAGACGCGCTCTTGGGACACGCCGAAGGGGTTGAAGTGCCGCGAGTGCGGCCGTCGCTACGCCGCCGTTGCCGTGCACGTGTGCGAGTTCTGCTTCGGCCCGCTCGAGGTCGACGACCGCTACCACGTGCTCAAGTCCCTCGTCAGACGCGCGTGACGATCACGCCGTCGCCGGCGGCGTTCGACTGCGCGCTCGCCGACCTCAAATCGTCCACGGCGTCCTGAGCGCCGGACACATCCAAGACAGGAGAGATCAGACATGCCGGTGATGGTACGGATTCCGACGCCGCTGCGATCGGCGACCAAGGGCAACGCGCAGGTGGAAGCCAAGGGCGACTCCGTGGACCAGGTCCTCGCCGACCTCGAGCGCCAGTTCCCCGGGCTCAAGGAGCGGCTCGTCGACGAGACGGGCGCCCTGCGGCGCTTCATCAACATCTACGTCAACCAGGAGGACATCCGGTTCCTCCAATCGGGCGCCACCGCGCTCAAGGACGGCGACGAGGTCTCCATCGTGCCCGCGATCGCGGGTGGCCGCTGAAGCCGGTGGTGCCATGAACCGGATGTCCCAGAGGGTGCAGGGCTTCACCGAGTCCGTCATCCGTGAGATGACGCGCGTGGTGAACCAGCACGGCGGCGTCAACCTCGCCCAGGGCATGCCGAACTTCCCGCCGCCGAAGGAGATCCTCGACGCCGCCCACCGGGCCATCGACGGCGACTTCCACCAGTACGCGATCACGTGGGGCACGCCGTCCCTGCGCCGCGCCATCGCCGACAAGTACCGGGCGTTCTACGGCATGGCGATCGAGCCCGACCTGCACGTGACGGTGTGCTGCGGCTCCACGGAGACGATGCTCTCCACGCTGCTCGCCGTGCTCAACCCGGGCGACGAGGTCATCATCTTCGAGCCCTTCTACGAGAACTACGGACCCGGGTGCATCATCTCGGGCGCCATCCCGAAGTTCGTGCCGTTGGAGCCGCCTCACTTCACGTTCGATCCCGACCGCCTCGCGCAGGCGGTCACGCCGCGCACGAAAGCGATCGTCTTCAACAGCCCCAACAACCCGACGGGCAAGGTCTTCTCGCGCGCCGAGCTGCAGGTGATCGCCGACCTCTGTCTCGAGCACGACCTGCTCGCCATCACCGACGAGATCTACGAGCACATCGTCTACGACGGGCTCGGCCACACACCCATCGCCACCCTGCCCGGGATGGCGGAGCGGACCATCACCATCTCCGGCATCTCGAAGTCGTACTCGGTGACGGGCTGGCGCGTGGGCTACGCGGTGGCGCCGCCCGACATCAGCGTGGGCATCCGCCGCGCCCACGACTTCGTCACGGTGGGTGCGCCGCACCCGCTGCAGGAAGCGGCGGTGACGGCGCTGCGGCTGCCCGACTCCTACTACGTGTCCCTCAGAGAGTCGTACCAGGCGCGTCGCGATCTGCTCTGGGGGTACATCGAGAGCGCCGGCTTCGTGGCGTGGAAGCCGCAGGGCGCGTACTACATCCTCACCGACGTCGCTCACTTCATGAAGCAGGTGGGGGTCGAGGACGACACCGCCTTCGCCATGTATCTCATCAAGGAGATCGGCGTGGCCACCGTGCCCGGCTCCTCGTTCTATGCGCACCGTGAGCTCGGCCGCACGAAGATCCGCTTCTGCTTTCCGAAGACGGACGACATGCTCCGTGACGCGGGAGAGCGCCTCCAGAAGCTCCGCACGCTTGCCGGCTGAGCGGTTGCGGCAGGCCGCGCGGGCCATCTGGCAGGCGGCCCTCGCGGCGGGCGACGTGGCGCCGCTCCTGGAGCGTAACCTCCACCTGGACGGCTCGCGGCTCACCGCCGGCACCCTCGACGTCGACCTCGACACCGTCGATCGCCTCATCGTCCTCGGCTGTGGCAAGGCGGGCGCGTCCATGGCCCGCGCGCTGGAAGACCGCCTGGGCGATCGCGTGCGCGACGGTTTCGTGGTCGTGAAGGACGGCTACGCCGTACCCACGCGACGGATCTCCGTGGCGGAGGCCGGCCACCCCGTGCCCGATGCGCGAGGAATCGCCGCCTCGCGCGAGCTGCTCGCCGCCGCCCGTGCCGCAGGGGAGCGGGATCTCGTGATCTTCCTCGTCTCGGGCGGCGGCTCGGCGCTGACACCGGCGCCCGCGCCTCCGGTGACCCTGGACGAAAAGCAGGCCATGACGCGCCTGTTGCTCGCGGCGGGCGCGACCATCGGCGAGCTGAATGCCGTCCGCAAGCACCTCTCGCTGCTCAAGGGCGGCCAGCTTGCGCGGACGGCGGCGCCCGCGCGCGTGCTCACGCTGGCGCTGTCCGACGTCATCGGCGATCCCCTGGACGTGATCGCCTCCGGACCCACGGCGCCCGACGCCACCACCTTCGCCGATGCCCTCGACGTGCTGGAGCGCCGCGCGGTGATGGATGCGGCGCCGGCCTCGATCGTGGCGCGCTTGAAAGCGGGAGCGCGCGGCGAGATCGCGGAGACGCCCAAGGCGGGCGATCCGATCTTCGAGCGAGTCACGAACCTCGTGATCGGCAACAACGCCCTCGTCGTCGACGCCGCCGTGGCACGGGCGCGTGCGCTCGGGTACGCGCCCACGTTGCTCACGCGCACGCTGGAAGGCGAGGCGCGCGAGGCGGCGCGATTGCTCGTTACCCACGCCCGCACCTTGCCCGGCCGCGCATGCCTGGTGGCGGGAGGCGAGACCACGGTGACCGTGCGCGGCCGGGGGCGGGGCGGTCGCTGTCAGGAGTTCGCGCTGGCGGCGGCGCGGGAGATCGCCGGCAGCGACGACGTGGTGGTGCTCGCCGCCGGCACCGACGGCACCGATGGTCCTACCGACGCCGCCGGCGGTCTCGTCGACGGCTCGACGATCACACGGATCGCGGCCGCGGGGGGCGACGCGGCCACGGCGCTCGACGACAACGACGCGTATCGCGCGCTCGGTTTGGCAGGGGATTTGATTACGACGGGTCCGACCAATACGAACCTGCTCGACGTATACCTCGTGCTGCGAAACGGTGCCTAACGAGTAAGCGAAGCGCTCTAAGTTCTTGAAACTTCGTCGACGTGCCCCGGTTCCACACACGGTTATCCACGGCTCGTCTACAAGGTCGGTGGAAAACTTCGGCGCCCGGCGCGCGTGTTATCCTTGCACGGATGTCGCACGAGAACCTCGTCGGACTCCTTCCCTCGCAGCTGGAAGACCTCGCAGTCGAGCTCGGCGCCTCGCGCTATCGCGGCCGCCAGCTCGCCACCTGGCTCTACCGCAAGGGCGTCTACGAGCTGGACGCGATGTCCGACCTGCCGAAGGACTTCCGCGCCGCACTCGCCGAGCGCGCGGTGGTGGCGCTGCCCGAGCTGGAGCGCCAGACGCCGTCGCAGGACGGCAGCCGCAAGCTCGTGTTCCGCCTCGAGGACGGGGGGCGGGTGAGCGCGGTGATCATGCCCGACGACGGCCGTATCACCCTCTGCCTCAGCACCCAGGTGGGCTGCGGCTACGGCTGCGCCTTCTGCTTCACGGGCACGATGGGCCTCGACCGCAACCTGAGCGCGGCAGAGATCGTGGGCCAGCTTCTCGTCGCCAACCAGGTGCTGGAGGCCGGCGAGCGCGTCACGCACATCGTGTTCATGGGCATGGGCGAGCCGCTCGCCAACTACGCCGCCGTCGTGCAGTCGCTGCGCGTCTTCACCGACGGCAAGCTCGGCCTGGGCTATTCGCCGCGGCGGATCACGGTGTCCACCGTCGGCCTCGTGTCGGGCATCGAGAAGCTGGCGCGCGAGGGGCTGCGCGTGAACCTCGCCATCTCGCTGCACGCCGCCTCCGACGACGTGCGCGAGCGGTTGATGCCCGTGAACAAGTCGTGGAACATCGCGGCGCTCATGGCCGCCCTGAAGAAGTACCCGCTCGCGCCACGGCAGCGGATCTTCTTCGAGTACGTGATGCTCGACGAGGTGAACGATTCTCCCGAGCAGGCGCACGCGCTCGCCCGGCTGCTGCGCGGCGTGCCGTCGAAAGTGAACCTCATTCCGTTCAACGACTGGGAAGGTTCGGCGTACGGCCGCCCCCCGCTCGCGCGTATCCTGGCCTTCCAGTCCCTCCTGCTCGACGCCGGCATCACCACCACCGTGCGCTGGAGCAAGGGGGAGGACATCGGCGCCGCCTGCGGCCAGCTGAAGGAACCTGTCGTCGCGGCGCGATCAATCGCGTAAGTCGCATCGAGGAGAGAGAGCACGAGTGAGCGAGGCAGCGATCGGCATCATCGGGGGCAGCGGGCTGTACGAGCTGGAGGAGATGTCCGACGTGCGGTGGCGCAGCGTGCGCACCCCGTTCGGCGACCCGTCCGACGACTACTGCGTGGGCACGTTCGACGGCCGTCGCGTGATCTTCCTGCCGCGCCACGGGCGGGGCCACAAGCTCACCCCGAGCGAGCTCAACTTCCGGGCCAATATCTGGGGCCTGAAGTCGCTGGGCGCGGAGTGGGTGCTCTCCGTGTCGGCGGTGGGCAGCATGAAGGAGACCATCCACCCCCTCGACCTCGTCATCCCCGACCAGTTCTTCGACGCCACCAAGCGGCGCATCAGCAGCTTCTTCGGCGACGGTATCGTGGCTCACGTGGGTATGGCGGACCCCGTGTGCGGCGTGCTGGCGGCCACGCTCGCCAAGGCCGCGCGGGCAACGGGCGCGGCCGTGCACAACGGCGGCACGTACGTGTGCATCGAGGGCCCGCAGTTCTCGACGAAGGCGGAGTCGCGCATCTACCGGAGCTGGGGCGTCGACGTGATCGGCATGACGAACATGCCGGAGGCCAAGCTCGCGCGGGAGGCCGAGCTCTGCTATGCCACGCTCGCCCTCGCCACGGACTACGACGTCTGGCACGAGACGCACGAGGCGGTGTCGGTGGAGAACGTCATCCAGAACCTGCTCAAGAACGTCGCCACCGCGAAGGACGTCCTGCGCCGCGTGATCCCCGCCATCGCCGGCCCCCGCACGTGCGCGTGCCCCGCGCTGCTGCAGAACGCCGTCATCACGAGCCCGGCCGCCTTCCCCCACGCCACGCGCCGGCGCCTCGACCTGCTCATCGGCAAGTACTTCCCCATGAACGGCAAGACGCCGAAGGCCCGAGCCTCGCAGTGGAAGCGGGCGAAGAGTGGCTGAGCGGCCGGGCCGCGCGGACGTCGACGTCGTCGGCATCGGCAACGCGCTCGTCGACGTCCTGAGCCACGCCACCGATGACTTTCTGCGCGGGCAGGGCCTCGTCAAGGGCACCATGCACCTCATCGACGAGCCGCGCGCGCGTGAGCTCTATGCGGCGATGGGGGCGGGCATGGAGGTCTCGGGCGGCTCCGCGGCCAACACGATCGTGGGCGTGGCATCTCTAGGAGGTCGCGCGCACTACGTGGGCAAGGTGCGCGACGACCAGCTCGGCGAGGTCTTTAGCCACGATCTGCGCTCCACCGGCGTGGGCTACGCCACGCCGATGGCCACCAGCGGGCCGCCCACCGGTCGTTGCCTCATCATGGTGACGCCCGACGCGCAGCGGACGATGGGCACCTTCCTCGGCGCCTCGGTGCACCTGGGGCCGGCCGACGTCGACAAGCGGCTCATCGAGCGCGCGGGCATCGTCTATCTCGAGGGGTACCTGTTCGATCCGCCGCAGGCGCAGGAGGCCTTCCGCACGGCGGCGGCCGTCGCGCACGCGGCCGGCCGCAAGGTGGCCCTCACCCTCTCCGACCCTTTCTGTGTCGACCGCCATCGCGCCGCGTTCCTCGACCTCGTCGAGCGCCACGTGGACATCCTGTTCGCCAATGAAGTCGAGATCTGCTCGCTCTACCAGGTGCGCGACTTCGACGCGGCGGTGCCGCAGGCGCGGCGCCATTGCGAGGTGGCGGCGCTCACGCGTAGCGAGCGCGGCTCCATCATCGTGGCCGGCGACGAGGTCCACGTGGTGGCCGCGCATCCCGTCAACGCGGTGGTCGACACCACCGGCGCGGGCGATTTGTACGCGGCCGGCTTCATGCTCGGTCTGCGCCGCGGCCGGAGCCTGCCCACGTGCGGGCGGCTCGGCGCGCTGGCGGCCGCCGAGGCCATC
>CAYQQT010000240.1:0-6295 GCA_964419375.1 uncultured bacterium | reverse complement strand
AGGAGGATGTCGGCCATGCGGGTGAGCGTGTTTGGGTTGGGGTATGTGGGGTGTGTGACGGCGGCGTGCCTGGCGAAGGCGGGGCATGAGGTCATCGGGGTGGATGTCAACGCGGGCAAGGTGGCGATGGTCAACGGGGGCACCTCGCCCATCGTGGAGCCCGGCCTCGGCGAGCTACTGCTCGACGTCGTGTGCAATCGACGGCTGCGCGCGACGACCTCCGAGCGCGAGGCCATCGACGGCACCGAGCTCGCCCTCGTGTGCGTGGGCACGCCCGGGCACGCGCGCGGCCAGCTCAACGTGGCCGGCCTCGAGCGCGTGGCGCGCGAGATCGGCGCCGCCCTGCGCGCGCATCCCAAGCCGTACACGGTGGTGCTGCGCAGCACGGTGCTGCCGGGCACCACGGACGACGTCTTCATCCCGGCCCTCTTCGGGGGGGCGGGGCCCGAGGCCGCGGCGCACCTGCAGGTGGCGGTCAACCCGGAGTTCATGCGCGAAGGCTCGTCGCTGCGCGACTTCGCCTCCCCTCCCCTCACGCTCGTCGGATGCCCCGACGGCGAAGCGGTGGGGCTGCTGCGCTCCCTGTACGACTGGATCGACGCGCCCTTCGTGCACACCTCCGTGCGCACCGCGGAGATGGCGAAGTACGCCTCGAACACGTGGCACGCCCTCAAGGTGGCCTTCGCCAACGAGCTCGCCGACGTGTGCACCGCCCTCGGCGCCGATGCCCAGGACGTGGCGCGCGTCTTCCTCATGGACACGAAGCTCAACGTCTCCGAGGCCTACCTGCGCCCCGGCTTCGCCTTCGGCGGCTCCTGCCTGCCCAAGGACGTCCGCGCCATGCTGCACGCGGCGCGCGCCAAGGACGTGCCGGTGCCGCTGCTGTCCACCATCATCCCGTCCAACGACGCGCAGGTCCGCAACGCGGTGGAGGCGGTGCTGGCGACGCGCAAGCGCCGCGTGGGTGTGGCCGGCCTCGCCTTCAAGCCCGGCACCGACGATCTTCGCGAGAGCCCCATGGTGACGCTGGTGGAGTCGCTCATCGGCAAGGGTTGTGACGTGCGCATCCTCGATCGCAACGTCTCCATCGCCCGTCTCGTCGGCGCCAACAGAGCCTACATCGAGGAGGAGATCCCCCACATCGCCTCCCTCATGTGCGAGGACGTCGAGACGCTGCTCGAGCACGCGGAGGTGGTGGTCATCGGCAACGCCAACGAGGAGGCCGCCCAGGCGCTCGCGGGCCTGCGGCCCGGGCAGACGCTCATCGACCTCACCCGCGGCAGCGTACGGCGGGTCGCCACCGCCGGCACCGCGGCCGCCGCCGTCGCGGCCTGAGCCGATGAAGGCCCCCATGCGACGCTGGCTGGCGCTGGGGGTCATCGCCACCGCCGTCCTCGGCACGCTGCCCGGCTTCGCCCAGCCGCCACGCGCACCCGAGCTGCCGCGCGTGACGATCGACACCACGTATGTGCCCGCCACCGGGCGCAGCCATACATTGCGCAGCGGCGACAATCTCCAGTCGGCCCTGGACGCGGCCAGGCCCGGCGACGAGATCGTGCTGGAGGCGGGCTCCGTCTTCACGGGCAGCTTCACGCTGCCGAACAAGTCGGGCGCGGGCTGGGTGGTGGTGCGCACCTCCGCCATGGACCGCCTGCCGCCCGCGGGCACGCGGGTGACGCCCGCGCATGCCTCCGCCATGGCGGCCATCGTGGGAGCGCGCACGCAGCCGGCGCTGCACACGAAGGCGGGCGCGCACCACTTCCGCTTCGTCGGCATCGAGCTCAGGCCGCAGGACGGCGGCTACACCAAGAACCTGATCAGCCTGGGGACGGCAGAGGAGAAGGACGTGGCGGCCCTGCCCCACAGCTTTATCTTCGACCGCTGCTACATCCACGGTGATCCCAAGGTGGGCGGCCGCCGCGGCGTCACCCTCAACGGCGGCGCCACCGCCGTCATCGACTCCCACGTGTCCGACTGGAAGGGCCGTGGAGAGGACACGCAGGCGGTGGCGGGGTGGAGCGGGCCGGGACCGTTCAAGATCGTCAACAACTATCTCGAGGCCGCGGGTGAGAACGTCATGTTCGGCGGCGGCGATCCGAGCCTGCCCAACCTCACGCCCGCCGACATCGAGATCCGGCGCAATCACTTCGCCAAGCCGCTCGCCTGGCACCACCGCGATCGCGCGCACTTCGCGGGCACGCGATGGACGGTGAAGAACCTCTTCGAGCTCAAGAACGCGCGGCGGGTGATCGTCGACGGCAATCTCTTCGAGCGGAGCTGGCAGGAGTCGCAGGGCGGCTTCGTGATCAAGCTCAGCCCGCGCAACCAGGACGGCTCCGCCCCGTGGTCGACGGTGGAGGACGTGACGATCACCAACAACGTCCTGCGCGGCGCCAAGTCCGGGATCGCCATCCACGGCACCGACGACGAGAAGCGCAGCCAGGACACCAAGCGGGTCCTCATCAGGAACAACCTCTTCTACGACGTGGGGGCGGAGCGCTGGGGCGACGACACCAGCCTCCTTCTCGCCATCACCGACGGGGCCAGCGACGTGGTGATCGATCACAACACCGCGCTGCAGGAGGGCAACATCAGCTTCACCGAGGGCCGCCCCAACAAGGGATTCGTGTTCCGCAACAACATCGTGCGGCACAACGAGTACGGCATCGCGGGCGGAGGCGAGCGCCCCGGCAGCACGGCCCTCGCCCGCTACTTCCCGGGCGCGGTCGTGGTGAAGAACGTGTTCATCGGCGCCAAGGCCGCCGACTATCCGAAGGACAATTTCTTCCCCGCGTCCGTGGACGCCGTCGGCTTCGTCGATACCGGACGCCACCACTACGCGCTCTCCCCGAAAAGCCGGTACCGGGGGGCGGCCACGGACGGCACCGACCCCGGCGCGGACATCGAGGCGCTGCGGGCGGCGGTGGGCCGCGGGTTACTGCCATGAGCGAGACGCTCTTCTGGCTGGCGGGCGCGTGCCTCGTGTACGTCTACGCGGGCTATCCCGTCCTCGTGTGGGCGGCGGCCGCCCTGCGTGCGCGCCCGCTGCCGCGCGCGAGCATCCTGCCCTCGGTGAGCGTGCTCGTGTCCGCGCACGACGAAGAGGCGCGCATCGACGCACGGCTGCAGAACCTGCTCGCGCTCGACTATCCGCGCCACCGCATCGAGATCCTCCTCGGCTCCGACGGCTCCACCGACGCCACCGTGGCTCGCGCCCGCCGCTACCCGGACGTCACCGTAGTGGACTTCCCGCAGCGGCGCGGCAAGCCCGCCGTCCTCAACGACCTCGCGCGCATCGCGCACGGCGAGGTGCTCGTGCTGGGCGACGTGCGCCAGCGCTACGACACGGACACCGTGCGCGCGCTGGTGGCGCCCCTTGCCGCCCCCGACGTCGGCGCCGTGAGCGGCGAGCTGATGCTGACCGAGCGGCAGGAGGGCGGCGCGGTGGGACGCGGCGTCGGCTTCTACTGGCGCTACGAGAAGTTCATCCGCTCGCAGGAGAGCCGCCTCGACTCCACGGTGGGCGTCACCGGGGCCGTCTACGCCGTACGCCGCGCGCTCTTCGAGCCCCTGCCCGCCGACGCCATCCTGGACGACGTTCTGCTGCCCATGCGCATCGTGCGCCGCGGCTACCGCGTCGTCTTCGAGTCCGCCGCGCGCGCGTACGACAGCGCCCCCGCCACCAGCCGGGAGGAGTTCACGCGCAAGGTGCGCACGATCGCCGGCAACTTCCAGCTCTTCGCGCGCGAGCGGTGGCTGCTCAGCCCCACGCAGAACCGGCTGTGGGCGCAGACGGTCTCCCACAAGGCGCTGCGCCTGGCGAGCCCGCTCTTCCTCCTCGTCGCCTTCGCCGCCAACGGAGCACTCCTCGACGTGGCCCTGTATCGATGGACGCTCGCCGCGCAGGTTCTTTTCTACGCGGCCGCCCTCGGCGGCTACCTGCTGCGCGACGCGCGCCGGGTGCCCCTGCTCACGGTGCCCTACGTCTTCTGCCTGCTGAACTACGCCACCGCCGTCGCCTTCTCACGCTTCCTCCGGCGGCAGCAGCACGTGACGTGGGAGCGGTCGTCGGCATGATCGTCTGGCAGGGCCGCTTCTGCCGCTTCGGCGACATCTACTTCGGCGAGGAGTCGGTGCCGCGGGCAGAGGTGGACGTCGTCCGCCATTTCCACCGCTCGACTCCGCTCCCGGGGGTGCCGTGCTCGCCCGTGCAGACGATCCTCATCGAGCTCGCGCCCGATCCCGAGGTGCTCCTGGCCGCCGTGAGCAAGGACACGCGCTACGAGATCCGGCGCGCCGGTGAAAAGGACGGCCTGGAGTACGAGGTGGTGAAGGCCACCGGGCAGGCGGTGGACGAGTTCGCCGGCTACTATGCGCAGTTCGCCGCCCTCAAGGGACTGCCGCCGTTGTCCTCCGATTACCTGCACGCGCTCGCGCGCGCGCGCGCCCTCGATCTCTCCGTGGTCCGCCAGGAGGGCGAGGTGCTCGTGTGGCACGCCTACCATCGCGGGCGCGCGCGGGTGCGCCTGCTGCACTCCGTCTCCCTCTACCGCACGACGGAGGACAGCGCGCGGCGCAACCTGGTGGGCCGCGCCAACCGCTATCAGCACTGGCACGACATCTGCCGGTTCCGCGCGGACGCCATCGCGCTCTACGACTTCGGCGGCTGGTACGAGGGCGCCAAGGACCAGGAAAAGGTGCGGATCAACGCCTTCAAGCAGGAGTTCGGCGGGACCATCGTGCCCACCTTCAGCCCGCAGCACGCGCTCACGGTGAAGGGACGGCTCGTGCTCGCGCTGCAGGGCACCGCCGATTCCGTGCGGTCGGGATTGCGGGTGGCGGGCGCAGCGCGCCGGCGGATGAGGTCGATCCGCGCCAAGCGGCCGTCACCTCCCAATGGCGGCGCTGGGGAGCAATCGCACGTGCCCGTCACCGACGGCGTGCGGTAACGACGATGAGGGGCATGACGGCCGCGCGCTGCCGCATCCTCTACGACACCTTCCGCTGGCTGCCGCGGTACGTCGCGCAGCGGGCCACCCGCCGCGGCACGCGCGCCCGCCCCCTCCACGTCATGGTGGCGCTCGCCGACCACTTCGAGCCCTCGATCCTGCCCGACCGGCCCGGCACTTATGCCGACATGCCCGAGCAGGAGCGCCGGCTCGCGCGCTGGTGTCGCGAGTACCCCGCTGCCGTGGGCCGCTGGCGCGATGCGGACGGCCGCCCCTTCCGCCACACGTATTTCTTCCCCGCCGAGCAGTACGACAAGCGGCTCATCGACCGCCTCGCCGAGCATTGCCAGGCGGGGTGGGGCGAGATCGAGGTGCACCTGCATCACGGCGTCACCGCGCCCGCTACCGCCGAGGACACACGGCGCACGCTCGTCGAATTGCGCGACCAGCTCGCCTCGCGCGGCTGCCTGTCGCGCTGGGACGGCGAGGGCCCCGCCCGCTACGCCTTTGTGCACGGCAACTGGGCGCTCGCCAACGTCGGCAACGGCGTGGCGTGCGGTGTGGACGAGGAGATGGCGATCCTGGCGGAGACGGGCTGCTACGCCGACATGACGCTGCCCTCTGCGCCGCACCCCACGCAGATCGCGAAGATCAACGCGCTCTACGAGTGCGCCCGCCCCCTCGCGCAACGCGCGCCCCACCGCGCCGGCCACGACCTGCGCGCGGGACGGCCGCCGCGTGTGTTTCCGCTCATCGTGCAGGGGCCGCTGGCGGCGCGCGTGGAGCGGCCGGCAACAGGGTGGCCGAGGCCGCGCATCGAAAACGGCGGGATGACGGGCGTGAATCCTCCCACACAGGAGCGGATGGCGCTCTGGCAGCGCGCCCGCATCACCGTGGCCGGACGCCCCGACTGGCTCTTCGTCAAGCTCCACTGCCACGGCATGGATCCGCGCGACGAGGCCGCCATGCTCGGGGGACCGCTGCAGCAGTTCCTGGCGGCGGCGACGGCCGACCGCTCCATCGCCCTGCACTTCGTGACCGCGCGCGAGATGGTCAACGTGATCCTCGCCGCCTGCGACGGCCGCGACGGCAATCCCGGCGACTACCGCGACTACCGCCTGCGCCTGATTGCCGAGCCGCGGATGCCCTAGCAGGGCTCAAAGAAGTTGTGTTTCCGGCCCTCGGCGTTTACGCCACCGTGCGGGTGATGGACCTCAGGCGGTGAGCTGCTGACGAAGAAAGTCCCCCGCAAGGACAGTGACGAGTCCTTGCGGGGGTCGTGCGCATCGTTCAGGACAGCCGAGCGACTTCCGTCAGCACAGTACGTTCACCTTCATCGTGCGGGT
>CAYQQT010000239.1:1529-6311 GCA_964419375.1 uncultured bacterium | reverse complement strand
GCGCTGAATGACCGTCACCGCCCCGCCCTGCCCGTCCCGGACCCCGTGGCGCGCCGCGGCCCGCCGGAGCCAGCGGAAGTCGCGCGCACCATGTCGGCCACCATCGTGTTGATCTCGTCGGCCGTCTCGTAGGTGATCCAGTGCCCCGCGCCCGGGATCACCCGGAAGTCCAGGGCCGGCTGCACCGATGCGAGAACCCGGCGGCGATCCTCCAGATAGCCGCCCACGAACGCATCGCGGCCACCGTACACGGCCGTGATGCGCGCGCGGATGTCGGGCAGCGCGCGCAGGAGGGCATCCGATTCCGGGATCGCTCCCGACTTGAAGCGCGAGCGCCGGATGTTCTCCATCTGCACGAACACCGCGAGGTCGTCGGCGCGATCCGGATTGCCGATCATGAGGGCGCGCAGGTTCTCGCGATGCACGCGCGCGAGCTCGCCGGCCGTCATCCCCGCTTCCACGCGGAGCAGCGGCGGCATCACCACCTTGGGCAGCGCCATGCCGGCCGCGCCGAGGAGCATCAGCGTGCGGACGCGGGCGCCGAGACGTGCCGCCACGAGCCCCGCGATGATGCCGCCGAACGAGAAGCCGGCGAGGTCGAAGGGCTCAGGGCCGGGCACGATGGCGTCGAGCCCGTGGGCCACGAGGTCGGCGAGCGCGTCCGCGGTGTGCGAAGCGGGGGCGGCGGTGGAGTCGCCGAAGCCGGGCATGTCCGGCGCCAGGACCCGGAACTGATCCGCGAGGGGGACGACGTTCCGGATCCAGTGCGTCCACGAGCCGCTCGCCCCGTGGAGCAGGACGAGCGGCCGGCCCCGTCCCCACACACGCCACACCATCGAGCCGCCGGCGCACGGCGTGACCTCGCGCGTGCCGAGCGACTCGATCCTCGACACGAGGTCACCGGGCGCCTCCGCCGCCTCAGCGGTCATCGATGGCGTCGGGTCAGCGCGGATGCTCCCCTACCGCGAGCGCCGCCGAGCGCTGTCCCCCCGTGCGCATGAGGCCGAGGACGACGGCCAGCGCGCGTCGTGCGAGCGTGGCCCGCGCAGGGAGCCCGGCGAGCAACCGCTCGCGCGCCGCCGCCGCATGCAGCTCATCGATCCGGGTGCGCACCCAGCTTTCCAGCACGTAGAGATTGTCGCCCATGCCACGCCTCCCGTCACGCCACGCGCGCGCGCCGCACGTCCGCGCGCGGCGTGAGCACGATGCGGACCCCGGCGGGCGACACGGACGCGAGCACCCGGCTCGTGATCACGATGAGCTGCTCCACGAGCGCGGGCCGCGCGAAGGGCACCGCGAAGGTCACGCGCCAGGGCCCGAAGACGGGCTTCGCCACCACGGGCGCGACGACAGCGCCCAGCTCGGCGTGAATGGCATCCGTGAGCGCGATCTGCTGCTCGATCACGTGCGCCCGCGATCGCTGCCACCGGGTCACCAGCGCGAGCAGCGCGCCGAGGGCGAGCACGGGCAGCGTGACGAGGATGAGGACGGCCAGCAGCGTCAGCATCGCAGCCTCCATGCCGCCTCATCGCCGACGAACGACGCGATCCGAATCTCCTGCAATTCCATGGCAGCCTCCTTCTGCCTGGTGTGACACCGCAGGGAGGCCGATGTGAAAGGCGATGCTTACGCGGAGAGCGGATGCAGGTCGGGGCGGCAGGTGGTGCACGGCGCCAGCCCGCTCGCCTCCGCGCGCTCGCGCGAGCCGAAGAGCGTGAGGCGCGCGAGCGGAAACGACGCCAGCGATCCGCACGTGGGCAGGCAGTACTCGACCTCGCGATCGGGCCGCAGATACATGGTGTCGCGCTGCACGCGCGTATCGCGCGCGCCGTGCGCGGTGGGCACGCCTTCCAGCGTGAGCAGCCGCTCCTTGAGCGCGAGCTTGTCGCCGGCGTACCCGGTGAGGGCGCCGGTGCCGCCCACCACGCGGTGGCAGGGCACCACGATGGGCAGCGGGTTCCACCGCAGCGCCTGCGCCACCGCCCGCACCGCGCTCGGCCTGCCGATCTCGCGCGCGATGCGGCCGTACGAGGTCACGGCGCCGTAGGGCAGCTCGGCGGTCGCTTTCAAGACGTCGCGATGGAAGTCACTGCGCGCGAGGCGAAGGTCGAGCGGCCACGCCAGCCGCGTGCGCTCGCCGCGAAGGTACTCGAGCAGCTGCTGGTAGAAGGGCTCCGTCTCCGCGCCCTCCTCGACGAGCTCGATGTCGAGCCTGCGCGGCAGCCGCGAGGCGCTCAGGCGCGCCGTGTCGAGGTATTCCACCGCCACCACGCCCTGCTCGGAGCGCGCGATGAGCAGCGGGCCGAGCGGCGAGCTCCACACGCGACACGTCACCATCCGCCGACGCAGCTCGGTGAGCCGCCACTCGAGGTCGCCGCGGGCCGCGTGCGCGCGGTCGTCGGTCACCGGCGCCCGCCGCATCGCCCCCGCGAGCTGATCGATGGACCGGTACTGGTCGAGGTCCTTGCGGCACGGCGCACAGAAGCCCACGTGCTCCTGGACTCGCTGCCGGGAGGCGGGCGGCGCCTCGTCCATCGCGGTGGCGACGAGGTCGGGCTCGAGCGCGCGGCACACCGGATGCTTCGAGATCATGACGGGCTCTCCCCCTGGGGCACTGCGTGGCCCTCGAGACCCTGACGGATCTTGCGGAAGGCCTGGAACACGTGGGCGCGCGCGGAGTCCTCCGAGCAGCCGAGCCCGCGCGCGATCTCCTCGTACGAGAGGTCGTGGATCTTGCGCATGACGAACGCAAGGCGTTGCCGCAGCGGCAGGTTGTCGATCACCGCCGTCATCACCGAGCGCGCCTCGTTGAACAGCGCCTCGCCTTCCGGACCCTCCCCGTCATCGCCACCGCTTCTCCCCTTCACCACCGCGTGGGCCGCCTGCCGGCGCTGCTCGCCTCGGATGTGGTTGCGGAACAGGTTGGTGGCAATGGCGAACAGCCACGCGCGCACGTTGGCCTCCGGCGGCAGCGCCCGGTAGGCCCGGAACGCCCGCAGAAACGCCTCCTGCGACAGGTCCTCGGCATCGCTCGCACGGAAGGTGACCCGTCGCAAATAGCGATAGATCTCCGCATGATGCGCCGCCACGATGGCCTCGAACGGCTCCTGGCCCATGTCCCTCTCTTCGCCTGTTAGAACACCGGCGGGGCCGCCGTGTGAAAGCTCAGACGGCGACGATGGGCACCCGCAGGGCTTTCCCCAGTAAGCCGAAATCCTTGCCGTTTGCCGTCACCACCGTCGCCCCGTGGCGTCGCGCCGTCAGGGATATCAGCGCATCGTTCTGGAAGTCGCGGCGCTTTGCGCGGTCCCAGCCCTGCTCGTCACCGATGTCCCGGATGAGGCGCCCCGCCTCCCACCAGTCAGCGGACGTCGGTTCCCATTGGATGACAGCGAGCCGGTACAACGCTTCCACCAACCGCTGCGCGTCGCGCGGGCGGGCACCGCCTCTGAGCTCCGACAGGACAACCGCGGAGTGCCGCACGATGAACGCCCGGCGAATGGCGGCGAGCGAGGTGTCGTAGAGCCCTCGCTCCCAGTGGCCGATGTAGACGCTCGTGTCGAGGATGGCCCACCCCACTACGGCGCTTTCACGCTGCCACGCCGGAGCGCTCCGCGGGTCGTCTTCATGAACTGCCAGAACTGCTCCATCTCGGCGATGCGTGCGACCGACTCCCTCACCACTTCGGCGTCCGTTCCTGCCTTCAAATACTTCCGGGCTCGCTTCAATGCCCGCTCTTCGACGAAGAACGCACGCCGCTTCAGCGCCGCTGCTCGCGCCATGCCATGCCTCCCTTCCTCGAATGGAAGCAAGGCATACATTCTAACGGCGACAGGCATACCTCAGCACGTCTGCCTGCCGCCCCTCACCGTGGGGCCGCGGCACGTGAGGAGCACCTCGGCTTCGATCTGCGCCTTGCTCGCGCGCTCGAAGATGGTGACGTCCACGTTCCCGATGGCCACCACGTTGCGCTCGTTGCCGAGGGTCACCAGCTTGTCGAGCTGATCCACCATGAGGGCACGCCGGCCAGCTTGCGACCTCACCACGCCGCCATCCACTCCGTGGCTCTCGCGGCGAGCTCTCCCGTCGATTGCTTCACAACCTCGAAGCCGGGGCGCGCCTCGATACTAGGGCGCCGCGAACGGCTCGCCGTCGATGTCCACGAAGACGATCGCGCGCGCGCCGTGCTCCTGACGGACCCACACCGCTGATCCGATCGCGCCCGTCCGGTTGTTGAGTCCCTGCCACAAGCCGGCGGTCAGCTCGCGATCGCGCCGGCTGCGGACGATCTCGTGCTTGTACTCCTCGAACCCGTCGCTCGCGAGCGCGCGCACGGTGTCGTCGGGGCGGCCGACCCACGCGCGCTCCTGGGGCGCCCACTCGACGCGTCCCTCGCTCCGCAGCTGCTCGAAGCCTGGCGTTCGATCCGTCATGACATCTCCTGCGCTCAGGCCGCGCGGCGCCGGCGAATCGTCGCCGGCGCGGCGCGGGGCCCTTTGCGCTTTCGCGAGACCCGGACGAACATCTGCACGTCGCCGTCCAGACCGAGGACCCGGAGCACGGACGCGGTCGCGCTCTCCGACATTCGCAAGCGCCGCGCGAGCTCGCTCGTGCTCAGCGTGCCGTGCCGCGTGACGTGTCCTCGAATCTCACGCTCGATCTCGTCCCACCATCCATCCACGCGTTTTCGTCCTCCCGTACTCGCTGGTTCGAAGCCCAAGTCTAGGAGGTGCTCGGGAGGCACGACAAGCCCTGAAAACATTTTCGTCGACGATGTAGAAG
>CAYQQT010000239.1:0-1429 GCA_964419375.1 uncultured bacterium | reverse complement strand
GCGCGCGCTTTTCGCGTATAGTCTCGTACGCCGAAGTCATCGCCACGAAGGAGACGAGACATGAAAGCCGCCGCGGTCGTCGCCAACATCCTGAAGCGCGAAGGTGTCCAATTCCTCATCGGCTACCCCGTCAACCCCATCATCGAAGCCGCCGCGGAAGCCGACATCCGCACCATCATCGTGCGCCAGGAGCGCGTCGGCCTGCACATGGCGGACGCCGTGAGCCGCATCTCCTCCGGCGAGCGCATCGGCGTCTTCGCCATGCAGCACGGGCCCGGCGCGGAGAACTCGTTCGGCGGCGTCGCGCAGGCCTTCGGCGACTCCGTGCCCATCGTGGTGCTGCCCGCCGGCTACGCCCGGAGACTTATGAACGTGCCGCCGAACTTCAACTCCTTCCTCAACTACCAGCACGTCACGAAGTGGTGCGAGCAGGTGGTGATGGCGGACGCGGTGCCCGACGCCATGCGCCGCGCCTTCACCCAGGTCAAGAACGGGCGCCCGCGCCCCGTGCTCGTGGAGCTGCCCGCCGACCTCCTGCAGGAGGACGTGCCGGACGGCTGGCGCTACACACCCACACCGCGCCTGCGCAGCGCGCCCGACCCTCGTGACGTCGCCAGCGTCGCCGCCGCGCTGGTGGCGGCAGAGCGTCCGGTGATCTACGCGGGCCAGGGCGTGCACTACGCCAAGGCGTGGAAGCAGCTGCGCGAGCTGGCCGAGCTGCTGGAGGCGCCCGTGACCACGAGCCTGCAGGGCAAGAGCGCCTTTCCGGAAAACCACGCGCTCTCGCTCGGCTCCGGGGGCCGCTCCATCAGCAAGGCCCTGCACCACTTCCTCACCAACGCCGACCTCATCTTCGGTATCGGCTGCTCGTTCGCGACGACGAACTACGGCGTGGCCATGCCGAAGGGCAAGCGTATCGTGCACGCCACCCTCGATCCCACCGACATCAACAAGGACGTGCCCGCCGACCTCGCGCTCGTGGGCGATGCCGCGCTCACGCTGGAGGCACTGCTGGCGGAAGTGCGCGACCGCCTGAAGGGGGGCCCGCGCGGGCGCGCCGCCGGCGTGGCGCAGGAGATCAAGCAGCTCAAGGCCGACTGGCTGGCGCAGTGGATGCCGCGCCTCACCGCCGGCACCGCGCCCCTGTCGCCCTACCGCGTGATCTGGGACCTCATGCACACGGTGGACGTGGCGAACACGATCATCACGCACGATGCGGGCAGCCCGCGCGACCAGCTCTCGCCCTTCTGGGAGCCCACGGAGCCCCTGACGTACATCGGCTGGGGCAAGACCACGCAGCTCGGCTACGGCCTCGGGCTCGCCATGGGCGCCAAGCTGGCGGCGCCGGAGAAGCTCTGCATCAACGTGTGGGGCGACGCCGCCATCGGCTTCACGGGCATGGACTTCGAGACGGCGGTGCGCGAGCGCA
>CAYQQT010000238.1:0-6338 GCA_964419375.1 uncultured bacterium | reverse complement strand
GCGGCGGCTCGCTGCCCGCCGCCTGCGCGAGGGGCGCGTGCGCGAGGGGCGCGTGCGCGATCAGCGCTAGCAGCGACGGCGCGCCGTACTGGCCGAAGAGGAACCACGTCATGCTGCGCACGCCGATCCACGCCATCGTGGCCAGCAGCAGCGTGGGGGCCACGCCCAGGCGCAGGCCGGTCCCCTGCGCCACCCACGGCGTCATGGTGTCGACGAGCGGGCGGTAGAAGAACAGCACCTCCACGACGAGGACGCACACCTGCACGAGGACGATCTGCGCGAGGAAGCGAAGCTGTCCCTGGCGAACGGCCTCTATGAGGGCGTGCACACACGCGAAGCTGCCCGCGATCAGCATGAAGAGCAGCAGGTAGAGGATCGGCCCCGCCAGCCGCGAGACGTCGTCGGAGCCCACGATGTCGGCGAGCACGTCGGCGACCGTCGGCATCAGCGTGTACGTGAAGACCGCCGCCTCCAGCACGCACCACAGGAGTAGGACGGCGAAGGCGACCCAGTGAAAGCCCGGCGTGACGTAGCCCCGCGTCATGGCGAAGGGCGCGCCGCCCACGTGCCGCACGAGCGCCACACCCAGCCGCACCGCGAGGTTACCGAGCGCGAGCAGCCAGCCGGCGCTCACCATGGCGGCGCGCACGAGGCCGACCCAGTAGAGCCACACCGCGAAGGCCGCGTCCCACCACGCGAGAAGCAGTACGGAGACGAAGCGGCCGCGGCCCGTCCGGAACGGCACCGTATAGATGGAGAGCTGGGTGCACCAGATGGCGAGCGTCCCCAGCACCACCGGGAAGAGCAGGAAGACGTACTTGGCCGTGGCGGACCACGGCGAGGCGGACTCGAGGAAGAAGTCGATCAGCGCGGACTGCATACGCGGCACCCACGCGATGGGCGCCAGCAGGAGTCCCACGATCTCGCGCCACTGCCCCGGCAAAATGGCCATCAGCCGCTCGATCATCTGCGTCCTCCTTGCCTACGGCGCTTCGCTTCCGACCGTGCGCGCGGGCACGGGAGCGGCCTCGACATCGGCCGCCCGCGCCACCGGCTCCACCCGCGCCGCCGGCTCCACCCGCGTGCCCACGAGCACGACCGCCGTGCTCATGCCCCCGCGCGCCGGCGCCACCGCCACGCTGGGGTGGCCGATGCGGCGCAGGATGCGGCGCACGTAGCGCCTCGTCTCGCGATAGGGCGGCACGCCGCCGTGCTGGATCACCGCCTGCTCGCCCGCGTTGTAGGCGGCGAGCACGACGGGCAGATCACCGTCGAAGCGATCCATGAGCCGCCGCAGGTGGCGCACGCCGCCGTCGATGTTGGAGCGGGGGTCGAAGGCGTCATCCACCTGGAGGCTCGTGGCGGTGGCGGGCATGAGCTGCATCAGCCCGCGCGCGCCCTTGCGCGACTCCGCGCGCGGGTTGAACTCCGACTCCGCCTCCACGATGGCGGCCACCAGCCGCGGCGACACGCCGTAGCGCGCCGCCACGTCGCGGATGTGCACCTTGATGTCGGCGACGCTGATCTCGGCAACCTCCGCGTCGTCGGCATCGCGGACGTCGGCTTCGACGAACGCCACGAGGGCATCGGGCAGCGGCACGCGGAACGCCACGTACGCGGGCACGATGGCGATGAGCAGCACGCCGAGCCCGAGGATGTGACGGCGGACGCCGTCCCGCTTGCTACGCCTGCCGATACGCTCGTCCAAGACAGCTCCTCCCCAGTTCTATTGCGTGAGGTGCGACCGGTGCTTCGGATCGGTGTTGACGGGCAGCGTGCTGGTAATAGGCAACGGGGATGCCAGATCCTGACTCGGCGACTTTGTACCACCTTTTCAGGCGCTTGGGAGCCGTGGCAAGGAACGGCCACCGCCCTGGGACGTCATGGGGTGGACGTTAAAGCGTCGCCCCGGGACGCGTTGGCACACGGCGGTTGTCGCACCACCGTCCCCGGAGTAAGGTAGAGGCCGATCATGGGTAGGATCGTGTACGCCGCCGCGATGTCGCACGTGCTCTATCCCGACTACTACGGCAAGAACGTCGGGCCCCACGGCCGGCGCATGGTGGAAGAACTCATCGCGGTGGTTCGCGACATGGGCCGCACGCTGACGGCCGCGCGCCCCGACGCCCTCGTGGTGATCGCCGACGACCACCTGAACGTGTTCTCGTTCGACGCGGTGCCGGCCATGTGCGTGCGCATCGGTCGCTCCGTCGAGCGCATGGTGCAGGACGACGCCATCGAGTTCGACCGCGCGCTCGACGGCCTCCCCGTGCGCTATCCCCTGCACGAGGAGCTGGCCCATCGCATCCTCGAGGACGGGCTGGAGGCGGGCTTCGACTTCGCCGCGTCGTGGTCGGCGCCGCTCGACCACGCCTTTCTCAGCCCCGTGAGCACGCTCTGCGGCGAAAGCGCGTCGCCACCGCTGGTGCCGTTCTGGGTGAACTGCTTCGTGGCGCCGCTGCCGACGGCGCGGCGGTGTTTCGCGGCGGGACAGCACATTGCACGAGTGGTGGCGGCGAGCCCGTGGAACGTGGCCGTGATCGCCACCGGTGGGCTGTCGCACTTCCCCGAGCTGTCGATGGCACGCGTGGGTGAGTCCGACGTGGCCTTCGACCGGCAGCTCGTGGCGGCGATGGAAGCGGGCGCGTACGAGCCGCTGTGCGCGCTCACCACCAAGGAGCTGCACGCGAGCGGCTCGCACGAGTTCCTGAACTGGATGGTGCTCATCGGCGCCGTGAGCCCCGCGCGCGCCCGCGTGCGGTTCTTCGGTGAAATGGGTCGCATCGACCTCGCCGCCGTCGAGTGGGGCACGCGATGAGCCGCTACGACGTCAACGTGATCCTCTACCGGCTCAAGAAGGACGCCGCCTTTCGCGCCCGCTTCCAGGCCGACTCCGCCGGGACGCTCGCCGGCGCCGATCTCAGCGACGAGGAGCGCGCGGCCTTCGTGCGGTGGGACCCGCGACGGCTCAACGAGCTCGGCGGCTCACTGCATCTCGTCATCTCCATACCCGGGCTGGGTGCCCATTGAAGGACGGTCACACTGTGGACAAGACCTTCGAAGTCACGAAGACCGAGGCGGAATGGCGCCGGAGCCTCACCGAGCCGGCGTTCACCGTGCTCCGCAAGCACGGCACCGAGCGCGCCTTCAGCAGCCCGCTCGACAAGGAATACCGGCGTGGCACCTTCCACTGCGCGGGGTGCGACCTGCCCCTGTTCGGGTCGGACACCAAGTTCGACAGCGGCACGGGGTGGCCCAGCTTCTGGACGCCGCTCGACGACACGGTGGGCGCGACCACGGACCGCTCGTTCTTCATGAAGCGGACCGAAGTCCATTGCCGCCGGTGCGGCGGGCATCTCGGGCACGTGTTCGACGATGGCCCCAAGCCCACCGGCCTGCGGTACTGCATGAACGGCGTCTCGCTCACCTTCCGCCCCGCCGAAGGCTGAGCAAGCGCACGGCACGCACGCATGGCCGTCGATCGCTCGTACGTGGCTCGTAACGACACCCAGCGCCGGCGGCTGCGCGCGCTCGTCGACCGCCTCAGCGATGACGACCTGCGCCACCCGCTGGCGGCGGGCTGGACGGTGGCCGGGGCCCTCGCGCACCTGGCGTTCTGGGATCAGCGGGCCCTGGTGCTCCTGGAGGCGTGGAAAGGCAAAGGTGCCGCCGCCGTGCCCAGGGACTTCGACGAGGACATGATCGACTGGATCAACGACGCGGCCAAGCCGCTCTGCCTGGCCCTGGCGCCGCGCGAGGCGGCGCGCCTGGCGGTGGCGATCGCGGACGAAGCGGACCGCGCGGTGGCGGCGTTGCCGGACGAGATGGTGGCGGCCGCCACCGCGGGGCGCACCGGCGTGTACCTGCTCCGCGCGGAGCACCGGCAGGAGCACCTGGACGAGATCGAGCGCACGCTCGCCGGCGCCTGACCGCGTCGCTTCAGACGACGCGGCTCATCACGGTCTCGGCGAACTGGCGCAGGATGTCCTCGCGCTCGACGAAGCCGTCACCCGGCACCTGCGGCACCATCACGAGCCGCCTCACCGCCGGGATGCGTGCGATCTCCCTCACCCGCTCGGCCACCTCGTCCGGCGTGCCGGCGAGCGCGAAGAGGTCGATGAGCCGCTCGGGCACCAGCATGACGGGCGCCCGCACTCGCATGCTCGAAGTAGTCGTACTCCTGCCGCAGCCTGTCGACGGCGACGCGCTCGTCATCCGTCAGCTTCACCGGCATCGCCTGCCGCAGGGCTGAGGCCACCCGCCCGCGCACGTGGTCGCGCGCAAGCCGCCGGTCGGCGCCCATCGACGTGGGCGCCCACACCGCGACGTCCATCGATGCCGGGTCGCGGCCGGCGCTCCTCGCCCCCGCCGCCACCACCGCCAGTCCGCCGTCGATCATCTCGGGCACCGTCCCCGCGTGCAGCAACACGCCGTCGGCGACGCGCCCGGCGAGGTCGAGGACGCGCGGACCCGAGGCGCCCACGTAGATGGGCACCTCCACCGGACGATCGACCCACGTCATCCGCCCTTCGCGCCCGTCCGCGAGGGGGATGGAGCGGCCGTCGAGGAGCGCGCGGCACGTCGCGATGAGGCCCTCCAGCACCGATACGCGCGCCGGTTTGAGTCCCAGTGTGCCCACCGAGCTGAGCCCCGTGCCGACGCCCAGCACGATGCGCCCCGGCGCCATCTCGCCCAGGCTCGCGATCGCGCTCGCGGTCACGGCCGCGTGGCGCGTACCGGGAACGGTGACGCCGGCGCCGATGCGGATGGTGGTGGTGCCGAGCACGCACGCCGTCATCGTGACGTACAGCTCGCGACAGATGAGCTGCGAGTCGATGATCCAGGCGCCAGTAGCCCAGCGATTCGGCCAGCCGCACCTGGCGCACGATGGTGCGCACCGGCTGATTGCCGAAGATGGCGACGTCGAACCGGAGGCCCATCACTCGCGGGCGTAGCGACGGAGCATGTCTTCGTCGACGGTGATGCCGAGGCCGGGCCGGTCGGCGATCTCGACGTGACCGTCCACCACGGGGAACTTCTCCTTCACGAGGTCGTGCAGCAACGGGTTGTGGCCCAGCGAGTACTCGAGGATGAAGCCCGCGCTCTGGCTGGCCGCGAGCGCGACGCCGGCGGCGAACGCCGGCGCGCCGGACCAGAGATGCGGGGCCAGGCGCAGGTTGAAGGCGGACGCGATGGCCGCGATGCGGACGCCCTCGCTGATGCCGCCCGCGATGGCAAGATCCGGCTGCAGGATGTCGGCGCCGCGCAGCTCGGCGATCTCGCGAAAGTCGTGGCGCGTGAACTCGCTCTCGCCCGTCGAGATCGGCACCGAGGAGCTCCGCCGCACCTCCGCGAGCCCGGTCTTGTCGTCGGCGGTCACCGGCTCTTCCAGCCAGTACAGGTCGTCGTCCTCCACGAGCCGGCAGAAGGTCTTGGCCTCGGACACCGTCCACGTGCCGTGCGCGTCGGCCATGAGCTTGATGTCCGGCCCCAGCGCCGTGCGCGCGGCGCGCACGCGCGCGGCCGAGTGGTGCGGCTCGCCGTCCATCACGCCCACCCGCATCTTCACGGCGCGAAAGCCCGCCTTCACGTAGCTCATGAGCTGCTCGCCGATCCTGCTCTCGTCGGCCCAGCCGCCGGAGGCGTAGGCGGGCATGCGCGCGGCGCGCCGGCCGCCGAGCAGCCGCCACACGGGCGCGTTCAGCGATTTGCCGAGGATGTCCCACAGCGCGATGTCGACGCCGCCGATGGCGGAGATCGACAGGCCGCGGCGCCCGAGCTGCGGCAGCACGTGTCCCCGGCTGATCGCATAGCCCTCGCGCGGCGTGTTGTACAGGACGTCCCACAGCCGGCTGATGTCGCGCGGGTCCTGACCGACCAGCAGCGGGGCGTAGTCCTTGTTGATGATGGCGGCGAGGCCGGAGCCGGAGGCGGCGCTGCCCACGCCGGCTTTCGCCTCGCCCCAGCCCACGAGACCCGCGTCGGTGTCGATCCTGACGATCACGGAGTCGAAGGACGCGATCTTGCCGAAGTCGCTGGTGTGCTGCCGCTCGGAAGGAATCGGCACGTGCACCCACGTCGCCTGCACGCTCGTGATCTCCATGGGCGTCGCTATCGGCTCGGGACCGCGCCCACCACCGCCCCGCGCCGGCGGCGGAGCGCGCCCAGCACGAGAACGGCGGCGACGGACGCAAGGCGACGAGCGCGCATTGACGAGCCTCCCTGTCGGGCTTCGGTGAGCGCCGATTCTATGCGATCCGCCGCCCGCGCGCTTGCCGACTGCCCGGGTCCGGGCATCGTGCCCTCGCCCGGCCGGCGGCCGCCGGGCGCTTCGCCCG
>CAYQQT010000237.1:0-6395 GCA_964419375.1 uncultured bacterium | reverse complement strand
CGCTTCGGCGACCTCGGAGGCGCACGCACATGATCGAGGAGCGCCACGGCTTTGCCGGGGCGCTACCGAGCGCTGGGGGATTGGGGGCCCTTCGAGGCACCCATGTAAGTCAATCGGGCGTGGGGGGCCCGTCGAGGCCCCCCACGTGAACAAGCCCGCGGGCTACGAGCATTTCGAAGTGGAAGCGGACGTCGGCGTGCGCGCGTGGGCGCCCACCCTCGCGGAGGCGTTCGCGCAAACCGCGCTCGGGGTCTTCGCGCTCATCGTGCCGCCGGAAGACGTCGCCGAGCGCGAGACGCGCGAGGTGCGCGCGCAGGGCGACGGCCTCGAGACGCTGCTCGTGAGCTGGATCAACGAGTGCCTGTACGTGCACGAGATCGAGGGCTTCGCCGTCCATCGCGTCACCGTCACCGCGCAGCCGGGCACCTTCGTGCACGGCGTGCTCCACGGCGAGCCGGTCGATCCCGACCGTCACCGCCTCGGCACCGTGGTCAAGGCGGCGACCCTGCACGGTGTGGCCGTGATCGGTCATCCCGACGGCCATGAGACGCGTTTGATCGTCGACGTGTGACGATGTCTCAAAAGTGAGACTTGGGCTTGGCCGCAGCGTGTCATAGAGGGGACGATGAAGAGGTTACAAGATTTTCATATTCAGGTATTTAGGCCTTAAAACAGGCAGTTACGGACGGCTGTCAGTATGGCAGGCATGTTGCTAAAGTATCCGCTGGCATGCGACAACAGACCATCCGGAAAGTCGTTACGCTCGAAGGCATCGGGCTCCACTCGGGTAAGCCGGCGCGCCTCACACTCTCGCCTGCTCCCGCGGATTCCGGCATCGTGTTCCGAGTCGGTCCCCATGGCGATCCCATCCCGGCCGCTCCCGAGAGCGTCGTGGATTCCTACTACGCGACCACCCTCGGCCGCAACGGCGTCCGCATCCAGACCGTCGAGCATCTGATGGCGGCGGCGGCGGGCCTGCGCATCGACAATCTCGACGTGGAAGTCGACGGAGCCGAGATCCCGGCCACCGACGGCAGCGCCAAGCCCTTCGTGGCGCTGCTGGCGGGAGCGGGACGGACGCCGCAGACCGCGCGCCGCCGTCCCATCCAGATCCCGCAGGCCCTCCACGTGGGCAACGGCAGCCGCTGGATCCAGATCGTGCCCTGCGACACCTTCAAGATCAGCTACACCCTCGACAACGACCATCCCGCCATCGGCACCCAGGTCCTGACGTGCGTGCCCACGGAGGAGATGTTCGTGAGCGACTACGCGCCCGCGCGCACGTACGGATTCCTCAAGGACCTCGGCGTCCTCCGCAAGAACGGCCTCGCGCTCGGCGGCTCCCTGGACAACGCCATCGTCGTCGGCAAGCGCGGCACCATCAACAGCCTGCGCTATCGCGACGAGTTCGTGCGGCACAAGATCCTCGACCTCATCGGTGACCTCGCCCTTCTCGGGCGGCCGCTGCTCGGCCACGTCATCGCCCGCAACGCCGGCCACGCGCTCAACTTCGAGCTGGTGGTGGCGGTCCAGCGCGCGCTCGGCCTCGAGCGGCGCCCCGCCCGGGCCGCCCTCCGTCTCGTGCCCAAGCCCGAGATGATCGAGCGCGCCGAGTACGTCCCCACCCCCGGTCTCGCCGTCCTGTAACAGCCGCACCAACACCGCGCCCGTACCGCGGCCGGGCGCTATAATGACGTGTTTCGTATGCGTGTAACGAACCCAGCCTCCCTCGTCGTCGCCACCTTGCTGGCGCTGCTGGTCCTGGCGGGAGCGGCGGCCTCGGCCCGCGCCGCGATCCGTATCAGCGACCTCGACCTCTCCCTGAACGACCGCGGCGTCACCGTGCACATCATGGCGCTGGGGGCGGTGCCGCCCGGCTTTCGCGAGGGGCTGGAGAGCGGGCTCCCCGCCCACGTGCGCTACACGGTGGAGCTGTGGCAGTACAACCGGCTGTGGCGTGACACCCTCGTCCTCACCCGGGTGGTCGAGCGGCAACTGACGTACAACGTGGTGAGCAAGGAGTACAAGGTCGTCTCCGTGGCCGGAGAAGCGCGCACGCCCTACGCCACGCGCGAGATCCATGAGGCGCAGCGGGTGCTGTCGGAGATTCGCGGCCTCACGCTCACGCCCCCCACCGCCCTCGACCCCGCCGAGGCCTTCTACGTGCGCGTGGTGGCGGCGGCTGCTCTCAACGGGGAGAACACCTTCATCGGGCGCATGGCGGGCACGGCGGAAGAGACGAGCCTCCGCTCGCAGCACCGCACGCTCTCGAGGGCGCAGTAATGCCGCTGCTGAGCGAGCAGAACCGGCGCAAGCGCAACCTGTTCATCATCGCCGCCTTCCTGCTGCTCATCGGCGGCGCGAGCGCGGTCGACCTCGGCACCTTCGCGCCGGACCTGCCCGTCGCCTCCAACATCGTCATCTTCGCCCTCTTCAACCTGAACCTCGTCGTCTTCCTGCTCCTGCTCCTGCTCCTCTTCCGCAACCTCGTCAAGCTCGGCTTCGAGCGGCGGCAGAAGGTGATCGGCGCCCGCTTCAAGTCGAAGCTGGTGCTCGGCTTCCTCGTGCTCTCGGTGGCGCCCGCCATCCTGATCTTTCTCATCGCCTCCAACTTCATCACCACGTCCATCGAGGGCTGGTTCAAGCCGCAGGTGGAGCGGCCGCTCGACCAGGCGCTGTCCGTGGCCCAGACGTACTACACGAACCTGGAGCGGACGGCGCTGCGCCACGGCCAGCACATCGCGCGCGCCCTCGATCGGGAGAGCCTGCTCGCCGAAGACCGCCGGGAGGCGCTCGCCGCCTTCCTCGTCGAGCAGCAGGACCTCCTCTCCATCAGCACCATCACCGTCTTCAGCGCCCAGGGCGCGGAGCTGGTGCACGTGAAGGATCCGATCCTCGCCGACCTCGCCACCCGCGACCTCAACGAGACCCACCTGCGGCGCGCGCTCACGGGCCAGGACGTGACCACGGTGCGCGAGCTGGCGTCGGGCGACCTCATCGAGGCGGTGACGCCGGTGTGGCGCGTGCGCGACGGCCAGCGCGAGCCGGCGGGGGCGGTGGTGGTGGGCACGCACGTGACGGAGCGGCTGGAAGCCAAGGTGCGGGGCATCTCGCAGGCGTTCAAGGAGTACAAGCAGCTCAAGCTGCTCAAGAATCCCATCAAGGGCATCTACATCCTGCTCTTCCTGCTCATGACGCTCATCGTCGTCTTCTCCTTCACCTGGTTCGGCCTCTACCTGGCGCGCGGGATCACGGACCCCATCGCGCAGCTCGCGGAGGGCACGCGCGAGGTGGCGGCGGGCAACCTCTCCTACAAGGTGCAGGCGCGCGCGGACGACGAGATCGGCGTCCTCGTGGATTCGTTCAACCGCATGACGGACGACCTCTCGCAGTCCAAGCGCCAGCTGGAGGAGGCGTACGTCGACCTGCAAGACAAGCAAACGGAAGTCGAGGACCGCCGGCGCTACATCGAGACGGTGCTGGAGGCCATCACCACCGGCGTGGTGTCGTTCGATCCGCTCGGACGCCTCACCACCATCAATCGCGCCGCCGCCCGCATGTTCGGCGTGAGCGAGTCGGCGAGCGTGGGACGGCTGATCGAGGAGATCTTCGCGGCGGCGGAGGCGCGCGAGGTGGTGGCGCTCGTGCACCGCACGCGGCGGCCGAAGTCGCCCAGCGAGTCGGTGGAGCTGCACATGCGCCGCGGCGGCGCCGCCCTCTCTCTCGTCGCCTCCGCCACCGCGCTGCGCGGGCCCGATGGCGCCTACACGGGCGCGGTGGTCGTGTTCGACGACCTCACGGAGCTGCTGAAGGCGCAGCGCCTGGCCGCCTGGCGCGAGGTGGCGCAGCGCATCGCGCACGAGATCAAGAACCCGCTCACGCCCATCCAGCTCTCCGCCCAGCGGCTGCGCCGCCGGCTGTCGCGCGTCACGGGCGAGGAGCAGCAGCTCGTGATCGAGTGCACGGAGACGATCATCCAGGAGGTCGACGGCCTCAAGCGGCTCGTCGACGAGTTCTCGCGCTTTGCGCGCATGCCCGCCCTCGTGCCGCGCTCCACGAACCTCCAGCCGCTCATCGAGGGCGTGGCCACGCTGTACCGCGAGTCGCATCCAGGGCTGCGGCTGGTCACGCGCTTCGGTGACGACGTGCCGCCCCTGGAGGTCGATCCCGACCACATCAAGCGCGCCGTCCTCAACCTCGTGGACAACGCGGTGGAGGCGGTGGGGGACAGCGGCGACGTGATGGTGGACACGGAGTACCTGCCGGAGGCGGCGCACGTGCGCGTGACCGTGAGCGACACGGGCCCCGGCATCGCCGCCGAGGACAAGGACAAGCTGTTCACGCCCTATTTCTCGACGAAGGTCACGGGCATGGGGCTGGGCCTGCCCATCGTGAGCGAGATCGTCGGCGAGCACGGCGGCACCATCCGCGTGGAGGACAACCTGCCCTCGGGCAGCCGCTTCATCATCGAGATCCCGGTGGCGCGCGCGCCCGTGGTGGTGGAGGCATGACGGTGGCGGGCGAGCACGTCCTCATCGTGGACGACGAGCGCGCCATCCAGACCGCGCTCAAGGGCGTGCTCGAGGACGAAGGCTACCGGGTGACCACGGTCGGCAGCGGCGCGGAGGCGCTGCGCGCCGTGGGCGAAGAGGCGCCGGACCTCATCTTCCTGGACATCTGGATGCCGAAGATGGACGGCCTGGAGACGCTCTCGGAGATCAAGCGCCTGCGTCCCGACGCCACCGTGGTCATGATCTCCGGCCACGGCACCATCGAGACGGCGGTGAAGGCGACGCGCCTGGGCGCCTACGACTTCATCGAGAAGCCGCTGTCGCTCGAGAAGACCCTCGTCACCGTGGCCCGGGCCCTCGAGCATGGACGGCTCGAGCGCGAGAACGCGACCCTGCGCGAGCGCCTGCAGCCGCACACCGAGATCATCGGCACCAGCGAGGCGATCCGCGCCCTGCGCGAGCAGATCGCCACCGCCGCCCCCTCCACCGGGCGCGTGCTCGTCCACGGCGAGAACGGCAGCGGCAAGGAGCTCGTGGCGCGCGCCGTGCACGCGCTCTCCGCGCGGCGCGAGCGCCCCTTCGTGGAGGTCAACTGCGCGGCCATCCCCGAAGAGCTCATCGAGTCCGAGCTGTTCGGCCACGAGAAGGGCAGCTTCACGGGGGCGGTGGCGCGGCGGCGCGGCAAGTTCGAGGGCGCCCACGGCGGCACCCTCTTCCTCGACGAGATCGGCGACATGAGCGTCAAGACGCAGGCCAAGGTGCTCCGCGCCCTCGAGGAGCAGTCCTTCGAGCGCGTGGGCGGCCGCGACGTGGTGAAGGTGGACGTGCGCGTGATCGCCGCCTCCAACCGGGATCTCCAGTCGCTCATCGCGCTCGGCCGGTTCCGCGAGGACCTCTATTACCGTCTCAACGTCATCCCCATCGAGGTGCCGCCCCTGCGCGGGCGCAAGGACGACATCCCGCTCCTCGTCGATCACTTCATCGCGATCTTCTGCGCGGAGAACGGCAAGCGCGCGAAGACCCTCGACGGCGAGGCGCTCGCCTACTTCCTCGCCTACGACTGGCCGGGCAACGTGCGCGAGCTGCGCAACATGGTGGAGCGGCTCGTGATCATGACGGCGGGGGATGTCATCACGCCGGAGGATTTGCCGGCGCCGCTGCGGCCCAAGGATTCGGTGCCGGCTGCGGGCGAGGCCCGGGAGCGCTCGCTCAAAGAAGCGCGCGACGGCTTCGAGCGCGCGTACATCCTGGCGGAGCTGCGCGTTCACGAATGGAACATGACTCGTACCGCGGAGCGTCTCGGCATCGAACGCAGCCATCTGTACCGCAAGATCAAAGCCTACGGCATCACGCCTCCGAAGTAGCTAGCGCCTCGCCCTGACTCCGGGCGGCGCGAGCGGGGCGGGGGGACGGGTCCGGCGACCACGTGGTTGGTGGCGTTGGGCGGGTTGCGGCTTCCATACGACCGCGAGCGTCGTAGACAGCCTTGGGCAAGGAACGGGTCGGCGGACCCGTCCCCCCGCCCCGCTCGCGCCGCCCTTGGTTCGGTGACCACGCGTGCCTCATCGTTGACGTGAGCATCTTGGGCGATTCCCTCGTGTAGTATTCGGCCGTGCCTGCTTGGAATTTCGTGCGGCGTGGGTTTTATCAGGACTCCGTCACGCTCATGCGGCTCTCCAGGGATATGGAGGCGGTCGAGGGCGTCACGCTGGCGGCGGCGATGATGGGGACGCCGCAGAACGTTGTGTTGATGCGGCAGGCGGGGTTGTTGGCGGCGGAGGGCGAAGGGGCGGGGCCTGCGGATCTGGTCATTGCGGTCATGGCGACGGACGCGCGGGCGGCGGAGGGAGCGCGGGGGGCGGCGGAGGCGGCGCTGGCGGCGCC
>CAYQQT010000236.1:0-6401 GCA_964419375.1 uncultured bacterium | reverse complement strand
ATGGTGGAGGGTAAGGGATTCGAACCCTCGACCTCAGCGTTGCGAACGCTGCGCTCTCCCAACTGAGCTAACCCCCCGAGCCGAAAGCCTCCGTATTCTACATGCGATGCGGGGCCCCAGACAAACCCTCAGGACTTGGCGTCCTTGTCCCTGCCCCCGATGCCCTGGAAGAGATGGCCGAGCAGATCCATCGGCAGCGGGAAGAAGGTCGTCGTGTTCCGCTCGGACGCGATCTCGCGCATCGTCTGCAGGTAGCGGAGCTGCACGGCGACCGGGAAGCGCATCAGCACTTCCGCCGCCTCCCCGAGCTTGGCGGCCGCCTGGAACTCACCTTCCGCGTTGATCACCTTGGCGCGCCGCTCGCGCTCGGCTTCCGCCTGCTTGGCCATCGCGCGCTGCATGTCCTGGGGGAGGTCGATCTGCTTGACCTCCACCGTGGCCACCTTGATGCCCCACGGCTCCGTGTGCTCGTCGATGATGCGCTGCAGCTGCTGGTTGATCTTGTCGCGCGCGGAGAGGAGATCGTCCAATTCGACCTGGCCCAGCACGCTGCGCAGCGTCGTCTGCGCGATCTGCGAGGTGGCGTAGAGGTAGTCCTGCACGGCCACGATCGCGCGCTCGGGGTCGATGACGCGGAAGTAGATCACCGCGCTCACCTTGAGGGAGACGTTGTCGCGGGTGATCACGTCCTGCGGCGGCACCTCGAGGGCGACCGTCTGCATGCTGACCTTCACCATCTTGTCGATGAAGGGCACCATCAGCACGAGCCCCGGCCCGTTGCCCTTGCCGCCCGGGTTGAAGATGGCACGCGCGCTGCGGCCGAGCCGGAAGATGACGCCCCGCTCGTACTCGCGCAGGATGCGCGCGAAGGAGCCGATGAAGAAGAACACGACGATGACAACCACGATGAGCAGCAGCGAATCGATTGAGATCATGGTGTTCCTCCCTCGGAGCCGTTCTTGACGACCTTCAGCGTGAGCCCCTTCACGTCGACGACGCGCACGGGCGCCCCGTCCTCCACGAGCCCATCGGCCACCGCGTTCCAGAGCTCGCCCTGCACGGCGACCTGCCCCGCGGGCACCAGCGCGCCGCGCGCGATGCCCACCTGCCCGATGAGGCCGGAGACGCCGAGGAGCGGGCGGCGGGCGAAGGCGCGCACCCCCAAGGCGACGGCGAACAGGATGAGGCCGCCCATGAGCGCGACGGTCGGGATGATCACCGCCCACGACACGCGGAAGCCGGCCTCCGGGGCGTCGAAGAGCATCAGGGAGCCGAGCGCCATCGAGACCATGCCGCCGATGGCGAGCACGCCGTGGCTGATCACCTTGATCTCGGCGATGAAGAGGACGATGGCGAACAGGATGAGGAGCAGGCCCGCGAAGTTGATGGGCAGGCTCTGGAAGGCGAAGAAGGCCAGGATGAGCGAGATGCCGCCGATGACGCCGGGCAGGATCACGCCGGGGTTGGACAGCTCGAAGAAGAGCCCGAGCATGCCGAGCATCATGAGGATGTAGGCGACGTTGGGATCCGTGATGACGTTGAGGAAGCGGTCGCGGAAGCCGATCTCGATCGCCTTCACCACCGCCCCCTTGGTGGCGAGGGTGACCGGCCCCTTCACCGTCTTCACGGTGCGGCCGTCGATCTTCGCAAGGAGATCGGGGATGGAGTCGGCCACGACGTCGATCACCTTCAGACGCTCCGCCTCGCGCTCGGTGATGGACACCGACTGCCGCACCGCCTTCTCCGCCCAGTCGGCATTGCGGCCGCGCTCGATGGCGATGGCGCGCGCGAAGGCGGCGGCATCGTTTTCGATCTTGCGCATGCTCTCCTTGTCGACCCCGCCGCCGAGCGCCACCGGGTGCGCGGCGCCGATGTTGGTGGCGGGCGCCATCGCGGCCACGTGCGCCGCCATCGTGATGAAGACGCCCGCGGAGGCCGCCCGCGCGCCCGTGGGCCCCACGTACACGATGACGGGGAGCTCGGCGTTCAGCAGCCGCTGGCAGATCGCGCGCATGGAGCGCTCGAGTCCGCCCGGCGTGTCGAGCTGGATGACGAGCGCCTGCGCCCCCTCCGCCTGCGCCTTGGCGATCGCCGTCTCCACCAGGCGCACGGTGACGGGATTGATCACGCCTTCCACGGTGATCATCGACACCGGGCCCGCGGCGGCGAGGGCCGTCGCCGGAAGGGCGATGGCGAGGACGGCGGCCGCGAGCAGGCGCGTCATCGACCGAGGGCGAACACGCTCACCAGCTCGAACATGAGGTTCGCGGCCATCAGCGAGGTGATCTGGCCCGGCCCGTCGTAGGGCGGCGCCACCTCGACCACGTCGGCGCCCACGAGGGTGTGCCCCGCCAGCGAGCGCACGAGGGCGAGCGCTTCGTAGGACGTCAGTCCCCCCACCTCCGGCGTGCCGGTGGCGGGCGCATAGGCGGGATCGAGGGCGTCGATGTCGAAGGAGCAGTAGACGGGTCCGCCGCGCAGCCGCGCCAGGCGCTCGGCCGCCCATGCCACTCCCTGCTCCTTGATCGGCTCGATGCGCAGCACCTCCATGCCGTGCTGGTCCTGGAAGGCGAAGTCTTCGGGGCCGTAGAGCGGCCCGCGGATGCCCACCTGGATCATCCGGCGCGGATCCACCGCGCCTTCCTCGACAGCGCGGCGGAAGGGCGTGCCGTGGAAGAACTTGCTGCCGAAGTACTCGTCCCACGTGTCGGGATGGGCGTCGAAGTGCACGACGCCCAGCGGCCCGTGCCGGCGCGCGAGCGAACGCAGGATGGGCAGCGTGATCGAATGATCGCCGCCCACGCAGAGCGGCCGCGCGCCCGCCGCCACCACCGCGTCCACGCGCGCCTCGATCTTCTCGTACGTGCGCTCGATGGAGATCGGCACCACGTCGACGTCGCCGCAATCCGCCACCCGCAGCCGCTCGAAGGGGTGCACCTTCAGCACCGGATTCCAGGTGCGGATGAGCGACGACTGCTCGCGCACCGCGCGGGGGCCGAAGCGCGCGCCGGTGCGGTACGAGGTGCCGCCGTCATACGGTACGCCGAGCAGCGCCACGTCCAGGCCCCCGAGGTCGGTCGTGTGCGGCAGCAGCATGAAGGTGGCGATCTGGCCGAAGCGGGGCGAGACGAAGGGATCGCGCGGGGTGAGCGGGGCCATCGTCACAGCGCCGCCTCCAGCGAGCCCACCGCGTGCGTGAGCAGCGAGACGTCTTGCGGCGAGCTGAACACGGAAAAGCTCGCGCGCGAGGTGCCGACGACGCCACACCAGCGCATCAGCGGCTGCGCGCAATGATGCCCCGCGCGCACCGCGATGCCCTGGGCATCGAGGAGCGCGGCCACGTCGTGGGGATGCAGGCCCTTCACCGAGAACGCCACCACCGCCCCGCGCTCGCGCGTGCGCGGACCGTAGAGCGTGACGCCGGGCACCGCGCCGAGCTGGTCGAGCGCCTGCCGGGTGAGCGCGCGCTCGTGCTCCATGACGCGCTCCATGCCGAGCTTGTCGAGATATTCGATGGCCGCCGTGAGCCCGACGGCCTCGGCGATGGGCGGCGTGCCCGGCTCGAAGCGCCATGGCAGGTCGTTCCACGTCGCCCGATCGGCCCACACTTCCTTGACCATCTCCCCGCCGCCGCGAGTCGGCTCCAGCGCGTCCAGGGCCGGCAGTCGCCCGTAGAGAACCCCGATCCCTGTGGGCCCCAGCATCTTGTGCGCAGAGAAGACGTAAAAGTCACATTTCAATGCAGACATATCAAGCGGCATATGTGGCGCCGCTTGAGCCCCATCCACCACCGTGATGGCGCCCGCCGCGCGCGCCTTGTCGGCGATGAGCGCCACCGGGTTGATGGTGCCGAGCACGTTGGACACGTGGGCGAAGGCCACGACGCGGGTGCGGGATGTGAGCAGCCGGTCGAGAGCCTCGAGGTCGAGGATCCCGTCGCCCACGAGCGGCACCGAGCGGATCACGGCGCCGCGTCCGCGCGCGGCCATCTGCCACGGCACCACGTTGGAGTGGTGCTCCATGTCCGTGATGAGGATCTCGTCCCCGGCCCGCAGCGTGCGCCCGATGCCTTCGGCTATTAGATTGATGCCGTCCGTGGTCCCGCGCGTGAAGACGATCTCCTCGCGGGCGGCGGCGCCGATGAACCGGTGCACGGCGTCGCGCGCGGCCTCGTACAGCTCGGTGGCGTCCTCGCCCAGCGTGTGGATGGAGCGGTGGACGTTGGCGTGCGTCGTCTCGTAGTACTTCGTCATGGCCTCGATGACGGCGCGCGGCTTCTGGCTCGAGGCCGCCGAGTCGAGATACACGAGCGGGTGGCCGTTCACCGTCCGCGACAGGATCGGAAAATCGCCGCGGGTCTGCTCGTCGAGTCTCATGACCCGAGGGCCTTGCCGAGGACCGACAGCGGCAGCGTCACGCACCGCATGCGCGTGGGCCGCACGTCCGACTGCAGCGCCGCCAGCACGTCGCCCGCGCCCAGCGCCCTCACCTCGCCCGCCTGCCGGCCCTGCGCCAGCTCCGCCACCACGTCCGCGGACGCCGTGCAGATCGCGCACGAGTCGCCCACGAAGCGCACGGCACGTATGGTGGCGCCGTCCATCGCCACCATCATGCGCACCCGGTCGCCGCAGAGCGGATTGACGTCCTCCGCGCTGGCGGTGGCGCCTGCCAGCTCGCCGCGGAAGCGCGGGCGGCGCCAGCGCTCCCGGATGGCGTCGCTGTAGACGACGAAGGCGGGCGCGCTCATTCCAGCTCGCCCCGCGCGACGTTGGCGCGGTAGGGCGGAAAGCGGTAGGCCATCTCGCGGGAGAGCAGGCCGCCGTGGCCGAGCGCCGCCAGCTCGCGGTTTCCAATGACCTCGCCGGCGAGGATGCGCGGCAGCACGAGGTCGAACGTGGTGGCCTGCGAGAACATGCCGCACGTGGGCATGCCGAGCACGGCGTCCCCCTCCCAGCGCGCCAGCCACAGCAGGCTGCCCGGATGCGCGGGAGCGCCATGCCGTTCCATGCGCGCGCCGAGAAGCGTGAGGCCGCCGAAGACCGCATCGAGGGGGTCGAGCGCGCTCGCCCCCGCCACCACGAGGAGGTCGGCGCCCTCGCCGCGCAGCGCCATCAGCTCATCGGCGACGGCGCGCGCGGTCGCGCCCGCGTAGCGCACGGGCAGCAGGCGGCTGCCGAACCAGTCCACCTTCTGCGTGAGCGCCGCTTCGAAGCGCGCGCGCTGCCGGGCGTCCAGGCTCTCGCGCGCCACTACGCCCACCGCGTGCGGCGCAAAGGCGGAGACCGTCACCACTCCACCGGCGGCGCGCGCCACGCGCTCCACGGAGTCAACCGTCTGCTCGGCGATCGCGAGCGGCGTGACCTTGGCCTTGGCCACCGTCTCTCCGGGCTCGACGGGCTGCCCGGCGAAGAGCGTGAAGACCGACATGCCCTCGTGCGCGTTGATGTCGGTGAGCGCGTCCGCACGCACGCGCAGCAACCCGCGCCGCGCCGCCGACAGCGTCCACTGCCCGCCCGTGTAGCCCTTCACCTCGACGCCGTCGCCGATCACCGCCGCCGCCAGCCGCCGCCCCGCGTCCTCTTCGTGGATGTCACCGGGATCGAGCGCGATGAGGTGCACGTCGTCCCACGGCAGGTCGAGCAGCGTCGCCGACGCCGCCGCGTCGAGCCGGGCTCCCTTGGGCAGCCCCACCTTGCCCGCGGCGTCTCGCACGTCGTGGCAGAGCACGCGCCCCGCCAATGTCTCCACGCTCGCCGTGTCGCGGCGCTGGGCGATCGCCTTCACGGAACGGGCTCCGGCTTGCGCTTGAGGCTGAGCGGCTGGCCGGTGCCCCCGCCGCGCACACACTGGATCTCGGCGAGCACGGCGAGCGCGATCTCCGGCGCACTGCGGGCGCCGAGGTCGAGGCCGATGGGCACGCGCACGCGCGCGAGCGCCTCCTCGCTCACGCCTTCCTCCGCGAGGAGCTTGAGGATGGCGGCGCCACGCCGCGCGGAGCCGAGCATCCCGATGTAGCCGATATCGGTGGCGAGCGCGTGGCGAAGCACGGGGAGGTCGTACTTGTAATCGTGGGCCACGAGCACGAGCGACGAGGCGGCGGTGAACGGGTACGCGGTGATCAGCTCCGACGGGATGCCGATGCGCAGCTCGTCGACGTCGGGAAAGCGCTCGCGCGTGGCGAAGCGTGGGCGGCCGTCGATCACGGCCGTGCGGTAGCCGAGCGTGCGGGCAAGCTGCGTGAGCGGCATCGCCACGTGCCCGGCGCCCACCACGAGGAGCAGCGCGGGCGGCGCCATCACCTCGATGAAGGCGCGCGTGCCGTCGAGGGCCAGCGTGTGCGAGCCCCCGCGCGTCAGCGCCTGCCGGGCGGCGGCCGCGAAGCGGTCGGTGAGGGCGGGGTC
>CAYQQT010000235.1:0-6416 GCA_964419375.1 uncultured bacterium | reverse complement strand
CCGGCACGGCCTTGGGCGCCCTCACGAGCGGCGGCGCCGCCGGGAGCACCGAGCCGGGAGGATCGTGCGCGGGCGTACCGCCGAGGTCGTGCCGCACGAGCTGGACCACGAGCGGCACGATCATCGAGCCCGTCATGCTCGAGGGCAGCACGAGGTCGATGCCGGCCGCCGCCGTTTCCGCTCCCGTGGCCTCCTCGGCGGACGCGATGAGCACGAAGCGCACGTCCTTGGTGGAGGGATCGCTCCGCACCATGCTGCACAGCTCGTGGCCGTCCATGTCGTCGATGCGCGCGCGGCTCACGATGACGTCCTGCTTGTTCCATTCCAGCATCGTGAGCGCGAAGGAGCCGCTGGGCGCCACCGACACCTCGGCGCCGCTCGCGGTGAGCAGCTCTTGCAGGAGGGGCGCCCGCGCGTGGTCCGGATCGACGACGAGGATCTTCACCGGGCAGCGCCCGCCGGTGAGGCCGCCGACACGAGGGACGCGACGAGGCGCACGAACGTCGACTCGTCCACGGGCTTGGTGACGTAGTGCTCGACGCCCAGCCGCCGCGCCAGCGACATGTGCTTGTCACCGGCGCGCGTGGTGAGCACGATGACGGGCACAGGGCGCGTCGACGAGCGCCGGCGCAGATCCTCGATGAGCTCGTAGCCGTTCACGCGCGGCATCTCGAGGTCCGTGATGACGACGTCGAAGCGGCCCTCCGCGACCTTGGCGATGGCCTCGGCCCCGTCGTTGGCAGTCACCACGTCGAAGCCGCCCACGGTCAGCATCCGTCCCACGAACCGCCGCACGCTGATGGAGTCGTCCACCAGCAGCACGCGGGGCGGGGTGGTGCGCTCCGGCACGGAGCCCACCGGAACTTTGGCGGCGGCGACGGTGGAGCGAGTGCTCCCCGCGAGGGGGGACTCGGCACCGGGCGGGGGTGGCTCGGGGGCTACCCGCGCCGCCGTCGCCGCCGCCGTTGATTCGGAAAGTTTGACCGCGTCGAGCAGCAGCATGACGCGGCCGTCCGAAGCGATGGTGGCGCCGGCGAATGGCCCGACGCCGTCGAGAAAGGTGCCGAGCGGCTTGATGACCATTTCTTCCTTCCGGAGGATTTCGTCGACCTCGACCGCGAGGGCGCCGCCCGGCGCGCGCAGCACGAGCACGTGGGCGTGGGCGCCGCGCGGCTGCCTGGGCAGCAGGAGCGCACGATCGAGTGGCACGAGGTGGACCAGCTCGCCGGCCACCACGATCGCCTCGCCGCGCACGTCCGGGCGCACGTCGGCCGCGTCCACGATGGTCACCGTCTGCACCGCGTTGAGCGGCACCGCGAGAGTCTCGCCCGCCACGCGCACGAGCAGGGCCTCGGAGACGAGCACGGTGAGCGGCAGCTTGATGACGAAGCGCGTGCCCGCGCCGGGGTCCGTCTGGACCTCGATGTCGCCGTTGAGCCGGCGCACGTTGGTGCGCACGACGTCCATGCCGACCCCGCGGCCGGAGGCGGACGTGACGGCCGCGGCCGTACTGAAGCCCGGCAGGAAGATGAGCTCGAGGGCCTCGCGCTCGGTCAGCGAGGCGGCGGCGCCGGCTTCCACGAAGCGCTGGGCCACCGCGCGCGCCTTGAGGACGTCGACGTCGATGCCGCGGCCGTCGTCCCGCACCTCGATGTACACGAACCCGCTCCGGTGGCGGGCGCCCAGCGTGAGCCTGCCCTCCACCGGCTTGCCGCGCGTGCGGCGCTCGTCGGCGGGCTCGATGCCGTGGACCACCGCGTTCTGCACGAGGTGCAGGAGGGGATCCACGATCTGCTCGATGATGCTCGTGTCGAGCTCGACGGCATCGCCTTCCGTCTCCACGCGCACGCTCTTGCCCGCCGCGCGGGCCGCCTCCCCGCCCTGCCGCACGAAGCGGGTGAAGAGCGTGCCGATCGGCACCAGCCTCGCGCGCGCGATCTCGTCGCGAAGCCCGCCCGTGAGCCGGTGCACGTGCGCGAGGTCGTCGCCGATCACGCGGGTGAGTCCGGCCAGCTCCGCGTGCACCTCGGAGAGGTCGGACGAGATCTCACCCGCCCGCCGCGCGAAGATGTTGAAGTCGTCGTAGCGGTCGAACTCCAGCTCCGCGAACAGCTCTGACACCGACAACGGGGTGGGCAGCGAGGGCTCGGGCGACGCGGGGGCCGCGGCGGCGCCGTCGACGGCGGGCAGCCGTGCATCGAGATGCTTGCGCTCGAATTCGCCCACCGCCTGGATCATCCGCCCGCGGCTCGCGTAGAGGGTGCCGCTCACCCGCTCGAGGTCGGCGAGCCGGCGCTCGAGGCGGCTGCGCGCGATGACCATCTCGCCCACGAGGTCCATCAGCGAGTCGAGGCGGTCGAGACCGACGCGAATGGTCTGGCGGCCGCCGCGCTCCGGCGCCGGCACCGCCGAGGCCGGTCGCGGCCGCACCTCTCGGGGCGCCTCGCGTACGACGGAGGACGGCGCCACCTCGGAGAGGGGAGCCGCCGCCGCTGCCGTCACGGGCGGAGCGGGCGCGCTCGCGAACGACTCCGCGAGGCCGGCGAGGGCCGTCTCGGAGCGCGCCGTCATGTTGGCGGAAGTATCGGCGCTCATGCCGAGCATCAGCCGCATGACGTCCATGGCGGCGAAGACGCTTTCGATCATCGGAGCGGTCATGGTGAGGTCGCCGTCGCGGGCTTCCACGAGGAGGTCCTCGATCCGGTGCGCCACCTCGCCCACGCGCCGGCAGCCCACCACATACGCGGCACCCTTGAGCGTGTGCACAGCGCGGAAGAGCATGTCGATGTCGTCGGCGTCTCCGCCGCTCTGCAGCGCGACAAGGGCGGTCGCCATCCCGTCGAGATGCTCCGAGGCCTCGGGCGCGAAGTAGGAGAGGACGTCCGCATTGTCGACGAAGAACGTCTGCAGGTCCTCACGGACGGGGTCATGGACAATGGGGGGGCTGGACGGCCCCCCCATTTCCCCCCGCGCGATGTTACCGTCGCGCGTCTCGATGCCACCGTCCCGGGTCTCGCTACCGTCGCGTCTCTCGATGCCGCCGTCGATCCTCTCGATGGTGTCGCTGCCGGTGGCGGCTACCTTGTCGAGCGCCGTCTTGAGCCGGGTTACGAGGGCGCCGATGCGGGTCACCGCTTCCTGGCGCTCCGGCGCCGCGGCCCCCGGCAGGCTCTCGAGGATGCGGCCGACGTCGTCCGCGAGGGCGGCCACGCCGGGGAAACCGTGCAGCGAGGCGGCGCCCTTCAGCCGGTGCGTGACGACGAAGAGCCCCTCGCCCGCCTCCGTGGAGACGGGCTCGAGGCACAGCGGGCCCACGCCCTGCTCGAGGGCGCCGAGCGTGTCCCACGCTTCCATGAGGAAGATGGAGCGAAGAAACTCCTGGTCGGCCGGCTCCGCCATGACCGTGCTCCGCTCAGCCCGCCAGCTTGAATCGCGACAGGCTGCGGGTGAGCTCGTCGGCGAGCTTGACGAGGTCCTCGACGGTCTTGCGCGTCTGCAGCACCGCCTGCTCCGTGCGCACGGCGACGGCGGCGATGGAGGTCATGGCCGCCGTCACGCCCTCCGCGCCGCGCACCTGGTCGCGGGTGGCGTCCGAGATCTTCTCGGCCATCTCGGCCGACGACTCCGACACGTCGGCGATCTCCTTGAGGCTTTCCTCCGCACGGATGGTGACCTGGTAGCCCGCTTCCACCTCGCGCGTGCCGTCTTCCATCGCGATGACCGCTTCGTGCGTCTCCGTCTGCACCGTGCGGACGAGGCCCGCGATCTCTTTCGTCGCCTTCGCGGCGCGCTCGGCGAGCTTGCGGATCTCGTCGGCGACGACGGCGAAGCGCACGCCCGCCTCACCCGCGCCCGCCGCCTCGATGGCGGCGTTGAGGGCGAGCAGGTTGGTATGGGAGGCGATCTCCTCGATGGTGTTGACGATCTCGGAGATTTCCAGCGACCGGTCGCCGAGGCCCTTGATCTTCTTGGAGATGATTTGCACCTCGCTGCGGATCTTCTGCATGCCGCCGAGGCTGTCGCGGACCGCCGCATCGCCCTTGCGCGCGGCCTCCACCGCCTTGCGGGAGGCAACCGCCGAGGAGGCGGCGCTGTGCGCGACCTGGCGCACGGACTTCGTCATCGTCTCCATCTCGCGGCTGATGGTGGTGGCCTCGCGCGACTGCGACACCGCGCCCTCGGCCATCTGCTCGGTGGCGCCGATCATGTCCGTCGCGCTGGACGCCACCTGGAGGGCGGCGTGGCGGACGTCGCCGAGGGTGGACGCGATCTCTTCCACCATGACGTTGATGGAGTCCACCACGTTGCCGAGGACGTCCGGCGTGACCTCACCGCGCCGGCGGAGGTCGCCCTGGGAGATCTCCATGACGGTGTCGAGGAAGGCGGTGATGTTCTTCTGCAGCGCCTCGCGGCGGGCACGCTCCTCGTCGCGCTCGGCTTCCGTGAGCACCTGCGAGCGCAGCCGCACCACGGCCTCGTTGAACGTGTCCGCGAGCTGCCCGATCTCGTCTCGCCGGTGCACGGTGAGGGTCTCCGAAAGATCGCCGCGGCCCACCTGCTGCGCGATGCGGACGATGTCGCCCACCGGCTTCGTCACCCGGCGGGCGAAGACGGCGCCCGCCACCACGGCGAGGACGGCCACGCCCCCGAAGACGGCGAAGAGGTACCAGCCCGACTGTGCGGCGGCGGCCGCGATGATGGAGCGGTCCATGCCCACGCGGACGGTGCCGAGCTGGCCCCCCAGCATCGGCACGCCGATGTCGATGATCTGCTGCGGGACGGCGGTCACGGGATGCTCGTACACGATGTCGCGCACCTGCTTGGGGGCATCGCCGGGGACGAGGTTCTTCTCGAGCAGCCCCACCGGCACCAGGGGGTGGAAGGTGTGCGCGATGAGCGTGTTCTGCGGGTCGTACACCATGACGTAGGCGACGCCGCTGATCGACACGAACTGGTCGACGAGCGCCTGCACGGTGGAGGCGTCGCGCGTGAGCACGAGGTCCACCCCCGAGCTCGCGAGGCTGTTGGCGATGGCGGTGCCCTTGGAGGTGAACTCCTCGGTCATCCGCTCGCGCAGCGTGCGCACGGACACGTACCACGTGACGGCCGCGAGCGGGATGAGCACCGCGACCAGGAACAGGATGATCTTCGGCAACAGTCCGAATCGTGCGCGCGGCTTCTTCATGGCCCTCTCCCCTAAGCGGATACAGCCGCCGTCCAATCGGCGACCGGAACCCAGCGATCACCCTCGATGCGGGTGAAGTAGACGGAATCGAGGCCCTGGTGCCGCTCGGGTCCGAACGTGAGCGGCGCGCCGATGCCGAGATCGAAAGCCCGCAGCGACTCCAGCGCCTGGCGGAAGCCGGCGCGCGTGGGCGCCGCCCCTGCCCGCTTGAGCGCCTCCACCACGACCTTGGCGTTGATGAAGCCTTCCAGGCTGATGAAGCTGACGCGCTGCGGGACGTAGGCGGGGTCGCGCAGCCCCTCGGGCACGGCGGGGCTGTGACGGTCCATCAGCGTCCGGTACTCGACGACGGCGGGCAGGCTGAGGTCGTCGTAGCTCGGCACCACTTGCGAGTTGATGAGGGCGCGTGTGTAATCGCGCCCGGTGACCTTGCTGTGCTTGACGAGCAGCGCGAGCATGGCGTCGGAACCCACGAACGACACGTTGGAGATGGGCACGGGCCAGCCGAGGTCGCGTGCCGTCTTCACGAAGGCGCCGCACCCCTGGTAGGCGCCCGTGCAGAGCACCACGTCCGCGCCCGTCTTGCGCAGCGCATTCACGGCGGGGCTCACGTCCTGCTCGAACTTGGCGCCGCGGGGGTAGGTCGCCTCCGCCACAATCTTGGCGCCGCGCTGGGCCAGCCCGCGCGCGACGCCGTCGGTGCCGCTGCGCCCGTAGGCGTCGATCTGGTAGTAGACGCCGAAGTTGCGCGCGCCCGCCTGCCAGAAGCGGTCCACGAGGGCCATCATCTCCTGCCGGTAGGAGGCGCGGATGTTGAAGACGTAGTCGCCGTAGGGCGCCTCGCGCTGTGGCTGCGCCCCCGTGAAGTTCCCCACGAGCACGACGCCCGCGTCGCCGTACCGCTTGATGACGGGCAGCGCGCGCGTGAGCGTGGGCGTGCCCACGTAGTTCGACAGGAAGAAGACTCCCTCCTTGTCGATGAGCTGGATGGTGTTCTTCACGCACGGCAGCGGCTCGTAGCCGTCGTCGAGGGCGACCACCGAGATGGCGCGGCCGTTGATCCCGCCGCGCGCGTTCACGTCGTCGTAGTACGCCTGCGCGCCGCGGTACAGCTCCGTGCCCAGACCCGCCGCCGTCTTCTTGAAGGCGGCGCTCATCCCCACCCGGATCTCGGTGGTCGTGACGCCGGGCACCCCGGTGGCGGCGGCGCGGGCGGCCGGGGCCGGCCACT
>CAYQQT010000234.1:0-6440 GCA_964419375.1 uncultured bacterium | reverse complement strand
CCCCCGACGCTCGGCCGCGTCCCGGGGAACCCGGGACGCGCCTCGATGCCCCCGGCGCTCGGCAGCGCCCCGGCAAAACCGGGGCGCTCCTCGATGTTCCGACCCCCTACGCAGGGCAATGGCGCCAGCCGGGGCGGCGCACGCGGCAGATGGGGTTGATTCCGCCGGAGGCGCTGCGCGGGCTCTACGCGCGCTCGGATCTGCAGGGGGCGTGGCGCACGCTGGCCCACGTCACGCTCCTCGCGGGCGGCGCCGTCCTCATCCACCGCGCGCGCGGGCACTGGTGGCTGCCCGCGGCGCTCCTGCTGCAGGGCCTGTTCCTCGTCTCCCTCTTCGCCGCCATGCACGAGGCCGTGCACTACTCGGCCTTCAGGAGTCGGCGCCTCAACGAGGTCGTGGCCTGGCTCGCCGGCCTCGGCATCCTCTTCAACGCGACGTACTACCGGCAATTCCACTTCGCCCACCACCGGTACGCGCAGGATCCCGCGCGCGATCCCGAGCTGACGACGGCGCCGGCGCCGCGCACGCGGGGCGAGTACCGGTGGCGGGCCACGGGCATCCCGTACTGGATGGCGCGCGCGACGAACGTCGCCGCGCTGTGCCGGGGCCGCTTCGCGGGCTTCGACTTCGTCCCGGCCACGGCCCGGCCCGAGATCGTCCGCTCCGTGCGCACGATGGCGGGCGTCCTCGCCGCGCTGCTGATGGCGTCGGTCGCGCTCGCAAGCGACGCGCTGCTCTGGTACTGGCTGCTGCCGCTCGCGATCGGTCTGCCCTTCCTGCGGCTGTACCTTCTCACCGAGCACACGGGCTGCTCCGAGGACGACGACGGCCTCAGCAACACGCGGACGACCGTGTCCGTGTGGCCCGTGCGGTTCCTCATGTGGAACCTGCCGTACCACGCCGAGCATCATCTGTATCCGAGCATCCCCTTCCACCACCTGCCCGCGGCCCATCGGTGGCTGCGGCCCCACCTGCGCGTAGTGGCCCGCGGCTATGCACGCAGCCTGCGCGCGCTCTGGGCCGTCCTGCCCCCGTAAGCGCCAGGTAATGTCTCAGCCGAATCAAACTGAGACACGACCGACCGCGGTCGTTCTTGACATGGTCGCGCCGCCGCCCGATACTCCGCGCACACTCGCGTCACCCACCCAGGTTCATGACCCTCCACAGGAGGAACAGCCATGCCACACGCGCGCGTCAGCCGGCGGAAATTCTTAGCGGGAGCGGTGGGCGCCTCGGCGGCGCTCGCCGTCGGCGGCCCCGCCTTCGGCGCCCCCGCCGTCAAGAAAGGCACCAGCCTGCGCCTCTGGATCCTCAAGACCTACGTCGAGCCCACCAACAAGGCGATCGAGGCGGCCACGCAGCGGTGGGCGGAGAAGCACGGCGCCGCCGTCAGCGTGGAGTACTTCACGTTCGAGGACATGCAGACGAAGTACGTGGCGGCCATCGAGAACAAGAGCACGCCGGACGTGGGCCAGCTCGAGACGGGCGCGCCCGCGCGCTTCGCCGGCATGGGCCAGCTCCTGGACCTCACGACGTTCGCGCGCCAGGTGGAAGGCGAGGTCGGCAAGCCGCCCGCCAACGTGGCGCCCGTCACCGTCATCGGCGGCAAGACGTACGCGCTGCCCTGGTACATCATGCCGGCCTTCTGGTACGTCTGGCGCGACGTGCTCGACAAGAACAACGTCAAGATGCCGAGCACGTTCGAGGACGCCAAGAAGGCGGCGGCGGTGGTGAACCGTCCCAAGGACAACTTCTACGGGATGGGGCACAGCTGGAACCGCACCTCCGACGGCTACGGTGTAATGCAGAGCCTGATGTATGGGCACGGCGCGGGCTGGACCAACAAGGACGGCAAGTACCAGTCGCTCAAGACGCCGCGCATGCGGCAGGCGATGGCGTGGGCGACGGACATCTACAAGGACGGCATTCAGCCCCCCGACACGCTCACGTGGACGGGCTCGGGCAACAACGAGAACTTCATCGCCAGGAACATCGCCCAGACCTCCAACGGCCCCAGCATCACCTTCGCCCTCGAGAACGCCCTCGCGAAGGCCACGGACGCCAAGGAGCGCAAGCTCAGGGAAGAGGCGCTCGCCAACCACGTGGCCCTGCCGCACCTGGCGGGCCCGGACGCGCGGCGGATGTGGGCCATCGCGATGAGCTTCGGCATCTTCAAGAACACCAAGGACCCCGACGCCGCCATGAGCCTGGTGGCGCATCTGCTCTCGCCCGAGGAGACCTTCCGCGTGATGAAGGATTCCTACGGACAGTTCGCGCCCGTGCTCGACAAGGCGCGCGCCGCCTCCAAGGAGTACTTCAACAAGAACGACAACTACCGCACCTTCGGCCGCGCCGCGGAGTGGTTCGTGGCCACCGGCTGGCCCGGTCCCGTCACCGCCGCCGCCGCCGAGGTGCAGGCGAGCAACGTGCTCACCGACATGCCGGCCAAGGTGATCATCGACAAGTGGTCGGTGGACCAGGCCCTCGAATTCGCGGACAAGAAGATCAAGGAGATCTACGACAGCCTCGGTGGCTGATTCCGCGGCGGTCACGCACGCGCCCCAGCGATCCCGGCCACCGCTGTCCCGCCGCCTTCTGCGGCAGGACAGCGGCACCGCCCTCCTCTTCCTCCTACCCCTGTTCGTCCTCGTGCTGGGCCTGATCGTCTACCCGTTCTACCGCGCGATCTGGCTGTCGTTCACGGACAAGATGGTGGGCTATCCGGAGCGCTTCGTCGGGCTCAAGAACTACCTCTACCTGTACGAGGACGACACCTTCCGCACCGTGGTCCGCAACAGCCTCGTCTTCACGGTGGGCTCCGTGGCGCTGAAGCTGCTCACCGGCATCGCGATGGCGCTCGTGCTGCACGGCACGTGGCGCTGGCGCAACTTCTTCCGCGGCCTGCTGCTGCTGCCGTGGATCACCTCCACCGTCATCATCGCCCTCACGTGGCGGTGGATGTTCGACGCCTTCCCCGGCCGCGGCTTCTTCAACAGCGTGCTCCTCGACCTCGGGCTGCTCAGCCATCCCGTGGCGTTCATGGCCACCCCCGCGGGCGCCATGGCCGCCGTCATCGTCGCCAACTGGTGGCGCGGCTTTCCCTTCTTCGGCGTGTCCTACCTCGCCGCCATGCAGTCCATCCCCGTCGAGATGTACGAGGCGGCGGCGGTGGACGGCGCCGGCACCTGGCGCCGCTTCTGGCACGTCACGCTGCCGGGGCTCAAGCACATCATGATCGTGACCATCTTGCTGTCGTTCATCTGGACCATCAACGACTTCAACATCATCTACGTGATGACGCGCGGCGGCCCGGGCACGGCCACGCAGGTGTTCGCCACCTTCTCCTACGAGGTCGCCTTCAACTCGCTGCGGTGGGGCCGCGGGGTGACGGTGTCGATCTTCCTCGTGCCGCTGCTGATCGCGGGCATCGCCCTCGTCAGCCGCTACCTGCTCCGTGACCGCGACTGAGCGCGCGCGCCCACGACGTCGCCCACGACGTCGAAAGACGGGGCCGGCGGCCACCGCGGGGCTGATCGCACTCGTGCTCATCATCCTGGTGCCCTTCTGGTGGATCGCCAGCATGTCGTTCAAGACGTACGAGCAGATCCAGTTCGCCACCAGCATCTACGTGCCGCGCCCCTTCACGTGGGAGAACTACAGCGGCCTCTGGCTGGAGACGCGCTTTCCGCTGTGGCTGCGCAACAGCCTCGTCACGGCGGCGGTGGTGACGGCGATCACGACGGTGGTGGCCACGCTGAGCGGGTACGCGGTGGCGCGCCTGCGCTTCCCGGGCCGGCAGTGGGTGGCGAGCCTCATCCTCATCCTGTACCTGGTGCCCCCCGCCCTCCTCTTCATCCCGCTCTACCGCGTGCTCGCCGAGCTGGGGGCCACCAACAGCCTCATGTCGCTCTTCCTCTCCTACCCGACCTTCACCATCCCCTTCTGCACGTGGCTGCTCATCGGCTTCTTCAAGGCGCTGCCGAAAGAGCTGGAGGAGGCGGCGATGGTGGACGGCGCCACGCGGACGACGGCGCTGCTGAAGGTGCTGCTGCCCCTGGCGGCGCCCGGCATCGTGGCCTCCGCCATCTTCGCCTTCACGCTGTCGTGGAACGAGTTCCTCTACGCGCTCGTGTTCATCCAGGACGAGCGGCTGCTCACGGTGCCGGTGGGATTGAATCTGCTCATCTACGGCGACGTCTTCCACTGGGGCCAGCTCATGGCGGCCTCGGTCATCACCACGCTGCCGGTGGTCACGCTCTACATGTTCATCCACCGCTGGATGGTGGAGGGGCTCACGGCGGGCTCCGTCAAGGGCTGAGCCGCGCGCTACATCGTGGCGGCGGCCCGGCTCTGGAGCTCGTAGATCGAGGTGTAGGCCTTGCGGAAGTCGGGGGGCAGCGGCATCTCCCCCGCCGTCCGGCGCGTCACCCGCGGCGGTGTGCCGCGCACGAGGGTGCCGAAGAGCGGCGAGTCCGTGGTGTCGGGCATGAGGCTCACGGCGTCGGCGGCGCTGTAGGCGTTGATGAGCAGGCGCCGCTCGCCGGTGGACGTGTTGGGCGCCGACCAGTGCACGAGCCGGTAGTGATGGATGTGAATGCTCCCCGCCGGCAGCGTGAGCAGCGGCGCCCGGCTCCGGTCGAGCCGCTCGATGTCCTCCCGGCTCATGCAGCCGATGAACGAGCCCTGCGCGTCGAAGTGGCTGTGGATGGGCCCGCGGTGGCTGCCCGGCAGCACGGCGAGGGCGCCGTTCTCGGCGGTGGCGTCGTCGAGGAGCAGGCCCACCGCGAGCACGTCGTCGTTGGAGTGCGGATAGAAGGCGGCGTCCTGGTGGACCTCGACGGGGGCGCCGATGCGGCTGCCCTTGAGGTTGAGCTTGCTGTGGTGGAAGTTGATCGAGGGGCCGATGAGCTCGGTGACGATATCGGGGATCGGCGACTCCAGCGCCACCCAGCGGTAGAGGGGGTCGTGATCGGCGGGATTCTTGATCCGCCGCAGCACGGGGGCGGCGGCGGTGTGCCGCGGATCGAGATCGAAGACGCTGTCGCTCCTGGTGATGGCGCGCGAGCGCTCCACGAACTCCTCGGTCACACGCCGCAGCGCCTCCACCTTGTCGGCGTCGAGCACACGGGGGACGGCGACGTACCCGTCACGGTGATAGGCCGCGATCTGCTCGTCCGTCAGGTACCTCCGCACCGCCGCCAGCGTCGCCATGCACGATCCTCCCGACGACGAGTCTACCGCGTCGGCGGCGGTGTCCGCCCCAGGACCTTCTCGATGGCGCCGCCGATGGCGAGCAGACGGTCGTCGCTGTTCGGCGGGCCGTCGAGCGAGATGCCGACGGGCAAGGCCGTGGTGGGACCGAGCCCGGCGGGGATGGTGAGGCCGGGAACGCCCGCGTTGCTGCCGGGATCGGTGTTGCGGATGAAGAGCAGGAAGGTCTCGAGGCTGCTCGCCTCCGGGCGCTGGAGATCCGCGACGCGCGGCGTGGTGGGACCGATGAGCGCGTCGATCCCGTACTTGCGGAACGTGTCCACGAAGTGCTGGCGCAGCGCAGGGCGCGCCTGCTCGATGGCCGCCTTGTAGATGGGCGCCGCATCCACGAGGCCGTTCGGCCCCGGCAGCTTGCGCGGCACCACGAGCCCGTCGTACGTCCCCTTCACATCCTTGCTGGCGATCATCGCGGCCACCTGCTCCACGGTACGTCCCACGTCGTACCGCGCGAGATAGGCCTTGAGATCGTCATAGGCCTCGTACAGCGCGACGGGGAAGCTGACGGCGTCGTTCAGCCTGCTCAGCTCCGGCATGTCCACCTCGACGATGGTGGCCCCCGCGTGCCGCAGCCGGTCGAGCGCGCTTTCGGTGACCGCTCTCACGTCGGCGTCGAGGTCGCGGAAGAAGTACGCGCGATACACGCCGAGCTTCACGTTCCGGAGGGCCGCGGGGCCGGCGACCTTGCCCCCGGCGATGACGGCATCGAGCAGCGCCACGTCCGCCACCGTCTGCGCCATGGGGCCGGCGGTGTCGCGCGAGTGCGCGATCGGTGTGATGGCTTCCTGACGGTAGCGGCCGAGCGTCGGCCGCAGCCCCGCGGCGCCGCACAACGCGGCGGGGATACGCACCGAGCCGCCCGTGTCGCTGCCCAGTCCGCCCGGCGCCAGACGCCCGCCGATGGCAGCGCCCGTTCCGCTGGAGCTGCCGCCCGGCATGCGCGTGCGATCGTACGGGTTGCGGGTGCCGAGCGGCGGCGTGGTGGGAAATCCCTCCTTGTAGCCCGAGATGCCGAAGGCCAGCTCGTGCATATTCGTCTTGCCGAGGATGACGGCGCCCGCGTCCACCAGCCGCTGCACGACCGGCGCGTGCGTGCCCGGCACGAAGCGGCACAGGGCCGGCGTCCCCGCCGTGTTCGGCAGCCCCGCCACGTGGATGTTGTCCTTTACGAC
>CAYQQT010000233.1:0-6444 GCA_964419375.1 uncultured bacterium | reverse complement strand
GGGAGCGAGCGACGAGCCAACGACGGAGACGGGCGCTCATCGCATCGTACGCGCCGGGGGCGACGATGATTCCCGGACGATGCAGCAGCTCGCGTAAGCGCGTTGGTCCGTGCATGCGCTCTCCCTCAGGGGCGGCGGGTGAGATCCACGAGCAGGGCGGCGTGGTCGCTCAATCGGTCGCGGCGGCCGCGGGAGGCGATGCCGCCCCACACGTAGCGGGCGGCGCCGAGGTGCGGCAGCAGGGCGCGGTTGACGAACGCCTGATCGATGCGGAAGCCGTTGCGCCCGTTCGGTGAGTACCAGGTGTAGGCGCGCGCCTCCGGGCTGAGGTGACGGAAGGCGTCGAGCCAGCCGCACCCGGCGAGGCTGTCGATCCATCCTTCCTCGCGCGCGCTGAAGGCGGGGGCTTCCTCGTCGATGCCCCGCCGTCCGGAGTTCGTATCGCCCACGAAGAGCGCGGGGCCGCGGCGCCACCGCTGCGCGCACGCGAGCACCGCGTCCAGGAAGGGGTACTTCCGCCCGCTCACGCGATTGGGCACGTGCATCATGCCGACGACGAGCGGGACGGGCGCCTCCACCGCCGCCACCAGCCAGCGGCTGGGCTCTGCCGGGTCGGCGGACAGGCGCACGCGGCGTACGGGCCAACGGGCGGCGACGAGGAGCGCGTTCACGCCCGGCCGTTGCGGATCCGCCGTCGTGAGCTGATGGCGCAGGCCGTGTGCGGCGAGGGCGGCCGCGAGCTCGCAGCTCGGCACGGTGGCGCGGAACTCCGACAGCCCGACGACGTCGGGCGACCATCGCGCAAGCTGGCGGGCGATCGCCGCGGTACGGCGCCCGCCGCCCGCCCGGATGTTCCACGCGACGACCCGCATCGCTCGTCAGCCGCCCGCCCGCAGGCGGCCGATGAGCTCCAGGACACGGAGCGCTTCACCGCCGTCGCGCGTCATCTGGCGGTCTCCCGCCTGCCCCCAACGCAGTACGCCGTCACGGTCGACGATGAACGTGGAGCGGTACGCCACGTTGCGGTCCTCGTCGAGGACGCCGTAGGCGCGGATCACCGCGCGATGCACGTCGCTCAGGAGCGGGAAGGGCAGGGCGCGCTCGCGCTGAAAGGCGGCATGGACGAAGGGGCTGTCCGCGCTGATGGCGAGGACGGCCGCCCCCCGCGCCCGCAGCGTGTCGGCGGCCTGCACGAGGCCGGTGAGCTCGGGCGTTCAGATGCCGCCGAAGGCGTAGCAGTAGAAGACGAGGACGACGTCCGACCGGCCCCGGAAGTCGGCGAGCGAGATGTCGCGGCCTTCGGTGGAGGGAAGTCGAAAGTCAGGCGCGGGCTGGCCCCATCGCAGCGGCATGAGCGCCATCCTCTCACGCGCGCGCCGTCGGCGGGTCCTGTCGCCGGCGGGTCGCCCTTCGGGGTGCGAGGACCACGTGGATGGTGGCCGATTCGGACCGGGGGCGGCTGGGCTCCATCTCCACGCCACGTGCGGTCCGAGTGAGTGGGAAACGGGTCCCTGCACCCCGAAGGGCGACCCGCCGGCGACAGGACCCGCCGACGCGCGTTGCCCACGAATGATCCCGCTTAAGATGCGGTCATGACACCGAGGCTGGCGGAATGCACGTATATAGAGGTAGCGAAGCTTGCGCGTGACTCACGGAGCGTAGTGATTCTGCCCCTCGGCGCCATCGAGCAGCATGGGCCGCATCTGCCGCTGCTCGTCGACTGGCTGGGCGCCGAAGAGTTGGCTCGTCGCGTGGCGCCGCACCTGAGACGCGGCGGGTATCGGCCGCTCCTCGCTCCCTCGCTTCCCTACGGCGTGAGTCCGCTTGCCGAGGATTGGAGCGGCACGGTGTCGCTGTCGGCGGCGACGTTCCACCGCGTCGTACTGGAGGTGATCCAAGCCCTCGCCGGCCACGGCTTTCGCCGCTTCGTGCTCGCGAACTACCAGGCCGACCCTGGCCATCTGGCCGCCATGGCGCGCGTGAAGCGATCCGCCGAGCGCGGCGGCGTGCAGGTGCTGTTCGCGGGATTCGCGCCTGGCCCCACCGTGAATCCGGCGATGCTGAACGCGCGCGTGGTGGCGCTGATGCGCAGTCCGCGGCCCGAGCGGGAATGGCATTCGGGCGAGCTGGAGACGGCGGTGGTCCTCGCCACGCGGCCCTCGCTCGTGCGCAAGGACATCGCGCGACGTCTGCCTCCCGCGTGGGTCGATGTCCAGCGGGCGCTCGCAACGGGTCCGACCACGTTCAGAAAGATGAACCCGAGCGGCCGGGGCTACTTCGGCTGGCCGGCGGCGGCCCGCGCCGCAACGGGGCGGAAGGTGATGGCGCTGCGCGCGCGGCTCATCGCGCGCGACCTGCTCTCAGCCCTCCGTGCGTGGCCGCGCGCCTGACTTCACCCGTCCCGCGATCCGGCCTTCCGCCCCCTTCCAGCCCGCGTCAAACGCATGGCCGGGCTCGTCGATGTCGATCACCAGCGGCGCGTGGTCCGAGGGGACGGGCGTGCCCTTGCGCGCCTCGCGGTCGATCTCGGCGGCCACCGTGCGGCGCGTGAGGGGCGCGCTCACGAGCAGGTGATCGATGCGCATGCCGAAGTTCTTGTGGAAGTTGCCGGCGCGGTAGTCCCACCACGTGTAACGGCCGGGCTCATCGTGATGCAGCCGGTAGGCGTCGGTCAGGCCCCACGCGCAGAGCCGGAGAAAGGCGCGCCGCTCCGGCTCCGACACATGCGTTCCGCCGTGGCAGGCCTTCGGGTCCCACACGTCCGCGTCCGTGGGCGCGACGTTGAAGTCGCCGCCGAGCACGAGCGGTGTGGTCGGATCCGCGGCGTCGCTGAGCCAGCGCGCGAGGCGGTCGAACCAGGCGAGCTTCGCCTTGTAGAACGGCGAGTCGACGACGCGGCCGTTGGGCGCGTAGATGCTCACGACACGAACGCCGCCGCAGACGGCGGAGATCATCCGCGCTTCGGCGAGCGGCTCGTCGTCCCCGACGTCGGGAGTGGCGGGACGGCGGCGGGGCTCACCGAAGTTGGTCACGATGTCCGCGACACCCACGCGGCTGGCGACGGCGACGCCGTTCCACCGGCCCTCGCCGTGGTGCGCGAGCTCGTAGCCGGCGTCGCGGAAGGCCGCGGTGGGCGCGTCCGCGTCCGTGAGCTTCGTTTCCTGCATCAGGAGCACGTCGGGCCTGGCGCGCTCCAGCCACCACGCGACTTTTTCCAGGCGGGCCTTCAGCGAGTTGACGTTCCAGGTCGCGATGCGCATGGGCTCATCCTGCTCACGAGGCCGCGCGCACGTCCAGTCGCGTGCTCTGGTACGTCGCGCCCTCGCCGAAGTCGCTGTAGCGGTCGGAGGTCAGCATGTTGATGGTGCCCGCGATCGCCTCGCCCGCCGGGCGCTGGCCGGGCACGAAGGCGACGCCGGGCGGCGCCTCGTCGCTGACGGTGAGGACGAAGGTCACCGCCGCGCGGTCGTTGACGAGTGTCACCGCCTGGCCGTCGCGCAGGCCGCGCGCCGATGCCTCGTCCGGATGCAGCACGCACGTGGGCGGACCCGCTTTGCGGCGCAGCCACGCGATGGCCGAGAACGCGGTGTGGCTCTGGTAATAGCCGGGCGCGGTGAGGAGCTTCAGCGGCCACTTCTGCGCCTCCCGCTCCTCGTCGGGGTCGGGCACCCAGTCGGGCATCGCCGGCAGGCCGCCGGCGGCGAGGGTTTCCGAGTAGAACTCCAGCTTCCGTGACGGCGTCGCGAAGCGCTGGGGACCGGTGGGCGCGAGCTTGAGCGGTCCCGCCTCTCTCAGCGTGTCCAGATTCAGCCCGGTCGCGGTGCCGCGCGTGTCGTGGAACAGCTCGCGTAGGAGGGCGTCGGTGTCCATCGAGAAGACGGCGTCGGTGAGGCCGAGGCGCTGGCCCAGCTCCTGGGCGAGGCGCCGGTTCGACCATGCCTGGCCGTGCGGCGCCACCACCTGCTTGGCGAACTGCAAGTAATAGGTGCCGTAGGCGCGCAGCACGTCCTCGCTCTCGAGATAGGAGGCGGCCGGCAGCACGATGTCGGCGTAGCGCGCGGTGTCGGAGAGGAAGGGATCGTGAACCACCGTGAAGAGGTCCTCACGCGCCAGCCCCCGCCGCACGGTGGCGGCGTCGGGGCAGGTGACGGCCGGATTGTTCGACGCGACGAAGAGCGCGCGGAGGGGCGGATCGGTCATGGTCAGCAAGGCGTCGCCGAGGCGCGAATGGTTGATGCTGCGCGTCGTCGCCGGCCCCGACGGCTTGCGGATGCGGCTCGAATCGACGCCGAAGGCGGCCGCCGTCATGAGCAGCGCGCCGCCGCCCCTTTTGGCATAGGCGCCCACCACGCCGGGCAGCAGCGCGACGGCGCGGATGGCCTGGCCGCCCTGCGTGCACCGCGACATGCCTTCGCCCAGGCGAATGAAGGGCGCCCGCGCGCGGCCGTACATCGTGGCGAGGCGGTCGAGGTCCGCCACCGACACGCCCGTGATGGCGGACACGCGGGCGGGATCGAAGCGCGGCAGCACCTCGCGCTCGAGGCGATCGAAGCCGAGCGTCTCGCGCGCAAGATAATCGCGATCGCACAGGCCGTCGCGCACGAGGAGGTGCATCACGCCGAGGGCGAGGGCGGCGTCGGTGCCGACGTTGACGCGCAGGTGCCAGTCGGCGCGCTCGGCGGTGCGGCTGCGGCGCGGCTCGATGACGACCACCTTGGCGCCGCGGCGGCGCGCCTCCTCCACCAGCGGCCAGAAGTGGATGTTGGTGGTCATGAGGTCGGCGCCCCACGAGATGACGAGGTCCGAGTGCACGGCGCTCTCGGGATCGGCGCCGCCCACGCTGCCGCACGCCGCGTCCCACCCCGCCTCCGCGCACGTGTCGCACACCGTGCCCGCCTGCAGCCGCGAGGCACCGAGGGCGTGGAAGAGGCCGAGCAGCAGGCCGCGGTTGAGCTGGCCCTGGTGGGCGCTGTAGGCGTAACCGAGGAGCGCGAGCGGCCCGTCTTCGCGGAAGATCGCCTGCCAGCGCTCGACGATCTCGCCCAGCGCCTCCTCCCACGTGATGGGCGCAAAGCGCCCCGCGCCCTTGGGGCCCGTGCGGCGCAGGGGAGTGAGGACGCGATCGGGCGAGTAGAGCATCTCGTGATCGCGATTCACCTTGGTGCACACGAAGCCCGCCGTCATCGGATGCTCGGGATCGCCTTGCAGGCGCAGGAGGCGGCCGTCCTCCACGTGGGCGATGAGCGAGCACATGTCGGGACAATCGTGCGCGCACACCGTGCGGATGGTCGACGCCATGTCAGCGCAGCCAGTCACGCAGCGGCGCCACCACGGCGCCCGCCTTCACGAGCCCCTGGCGCACGGCGGCCACGATCGTGTCGGAGCCCGGGGAATCGCCGTGGATGCAGATCGTCTGCACGTCCACGTCGATGACTTTGCCGGTAATGGTCTTGACCTTGTGCTCCATAGCCATCCGCACCGCCTGCTCCGCGGCTTTCTCCGGATTCGTGATCAACGCGTCCGCGCCCAGCTTGCGGCTGACGAGCTGGCCGTCGTCGGCATACACGCGGTCGGCAAATCCTTCGGCCGCCACGCGGACCTTGGTCTTGCGCGCCTCCGCGTCGTATTTCGTGCCCGCCATCGTCATGAGGATGAGCGAGGGGTCGAGCTCGACGATCTGCTCGGCCACCGCGCGTCCGAGCTCCGGCTTGGCCTCGAACATGAAGTACTGGATGCCGTGCGGCTTGACGTGCTGCATCGTGGTGCCCGCCGCCTTGGCGAAGGCCGACAGCGCCCCGATCTGGTAGCGGTGATAGTCCATCAGCTCGCGCGGGGTGACGTCCATCGAGCGGCGCCCGAAGCCCATGAGGTCGGGCAGCCCGGGATGCGCGCCCACCGCCACGCCGTGGCGCACCGCATTCTCCACGGTGTAGCGCATGACGTGGGGGTCGCCCGCGTGATAGCCGCAGGCGATGTTGGCGGACGTGATGTTCGGCATCACCTCGTCGTCGTGGCCGAGCGACCAGCGCCCGAAGCTCTCACCCATGTCGCAGTTGATGTCGATGTGCACGGTCATGAGAGGCGCCTCCTCAGCGTGGGTCTGGAAACTCTCGAACTATGCGTCAGTACCGCCGTGTCAGAAAGAGCCAATGACACCCCGCGTCGCGAGCCAATAGCAGCATCACACGCCTGCCCCACTGTCCAGATATAGCCCACGCACGCGCGCGTGCAGCCGCGCCAGGCCCAGCAGCGTGTCGATGTGCGGTGTCGGCACCCCCACACGCTCGCCGATCTCGCGCGTTACGGTGACGAGGGCGTCGAGCTCGACGGGCTTGCCGGCGTCGACGTCCTGGAGCATCGACGTCCGGAAAGCGCCGAGCCGGCGCGTGACGGCGTTGCGCTCCTCGCCACTTTGCGTGATGGGGCAGCCGATGCGCGCGCCGA
>CAYQQT010000232.1:5220-6449 GCA_964419375.1 uncultured bacterium | reverse complement strand
GCCCGTGCGATTCGGCCGATGTGATAAAGGGAGTATGAACGGAGAACGGCAGCGGAACGATATGTCCGAAGAAAACCAGGATGGTCAGCGCCAACAGCATCGAGCGCGAAAGACCTCCACGCACGCAGGATGCAGTCGTGACACTCATGCGGCCGACACTACACGCCGTACATCGGCACTGTCAACATGAAGCGCCACGCTCTGACCGCGTCCCCTCGGACGGCCGTGGCTCCTCGCCGGCGCCGCGTGATCGACGCCGCACGGCGAGGCCGAGCAACAGGAGCGCAGGCAGCGCGCCGGCCATGGCCAGCGCCCAATCCACGCGGTGCAACGGCTCGAGGTGAAGGACGCGCGCGAGCGGCGGCGTCTGCACGAGGACGATCGCGGAGGCGATGCTCGCCGCGGACACGAACCAGGCCGCGCGCGTGCGGAGCCGGCTCAGCGCTGCGGTCAGGCATCCGCTCGCGATGGCGAGCGTCGCCAGTGCCGCCGCCCGGCCGTGCTCCACCCCGCCCGGCTCGCTCGCGCTCCGCACGTACGCCAGGACCACGGCCACGGCGATGATCCCACCGATGAGCGCGATGAGGAGCCAGTCGCGCCCGCGAAACAGGATCGCCCGCTGCGGCGCCGCCACGCGCTCGAGCGGGCCGGCCGGCAGCTCCTGGAACACGAGCAACGCCGAGGGATGGATGATCAGCTCGACCCACACGATGTGCACCGGGAGGTAGAGCAACGGATAGCCGAGGAGCGGAATCGCGAGCGCGGAGACGACGAAGGGAGCATGGATCATCAAGAGGTACTGGAAGCTCGTCCTGAGGTTCGCGAAGAGCTGGCGCCCTTCGCCGATGGCCCGGACGATCGTGCGGAAGTTGTCGTCGAGAAGCACGATCGCCGCCACCTCGCGGGCGCTCCGCGTGCCGCGCTCGCCCATCGCGATCCCGACGTCGGCCGCCTGGAGCGCCGGCACGTCGTTCACCCCGTCGCCCGTCACCGCCACGATCTCGCCCGCCGCCTGGAGTCCTCGCACGAGCGTCAGTTTCTGGGGCGGCGTGGCCCGGGCGACGACGTCGATGCTCCTGAGCCGCTGCATCTCGCCGCGTGCCGCCAGCTGTTCCATCTCGTCGCCCGTCACGACGCGCGGCACCTGCCCGCCCAGGCCGATCGCTCGGGCCACCGCGCGCGCCGTCAAGGGATGGTCTCCCGTCACCATGATGGCGTGAATCCCGGCC
>CAYQQT010000232.1:0-5120 GCA_964419375.1 uncultured bacterium | reverse complement strand
CGAACGATCGCGGTCTCCCGCTTGCGGCCCTCCGTGAACGGGAACGTGGCCAGGCGCTCGAGGCCGTCCAGGTCGATCTCCATCGTGGCGGCTTCGGCGATGACGGCGAGGTCGAGCGGATCGCCGCTCTCGGCGCGGGAGGCCAACGTGGTGAGACGAAGCAGGGCTGCGTCGCCGGTACCGCGCACGGGCCGCAGATGCGTGAGGCGAAGCCGGCCTTCGGTGATGGTGCCGGTCTTGTCGGAGCAGATCGTCGTGACGCGCCCGATGTTCTCCACGGACACCGCTCGCCGCACCAGCGCCTGGCGCCTCGCGAGCCGAAAGACACCGACGCCGAGGAAGAACGTGAAGACGACGGGGAACTCCTCCGGCAGCGCCGCGACGGCGAGCGTCACCGCGCTCACCAGGGCGTCGAGCCACCCGTAGCCCTGACGGAGGCGGACCGCGGCCAGGATCAGGCAGAGAACCGCGGCCACGGCCAGAAGCAGTCCGACGAGGTGCTTGATGGCCGTCTGGAGCGGCGTGAGCGCGCGCTGTCCTCGCAGGGCCGACCGGACGATCTCGCCGTAGAGGGTCTCGCCTCCCGTGAAGACGACGCGCACGAGGGCCTGACCCGTCAGCAGGCGCGTGCCCGCGAACCCCCAGTGCAGAGTCTCCACGAGCGGTTCGTCCCCCAGGCCGACGGGCTCCTGCAGGGGGCGTTTCGGGACGGGGTATGCCTCGCCGGTCAGGATCGACTCGTCGGCCTGGAGCTCGGTGCCGGCGACGACGAGGCCGTCGGCCGGAAACGGCTCGCCCGACGCGACGACGGCAAGATCCCCTGGCACCAGCTCCAGCGCGCTCATCTCGGCGCGGCTGCCGTCACGCACGACCACTGCCCGCGCGGCGAGGCGGGTCCTGAGCCCCTCGGCAGAGGCCTGACTCCGCCAGTGCAGGAAGGCGTCCATGCCCACCAGCGGCACGAGGGCGACGAGCAGGATCACAGTCTCGCCGAGCTCCCCGACCACGGCATAGAGCAGGCTCGTCCCCCCCAGGAACCAGAGCATCGGATCCTTCGCGGTGTCGCGAGCGAGCTCTCGCCAGCGGGCGGGTGGCGTCTCGACGATCGTGTTGGCGCCGTACCGCTGCCGCCGCTCGCTCGCCTCGGTCGTGGTGAGCCCGCGCTCCGACCCGAGCACGTCGGATAACCGCTCGAGCGGGACCGCCCGTCGAGTCACCTAACCCGCCCCGCTCAAGCCATATTTCTTCAGCTTGTAGCGGAGCACCCGCTCGCTGATCCCGAGCAGGTCGGCCGCCCGCGTCTGGGTGCCGTTGGCCTGGGCGAGCGCCTCGCGGATCATCCGCCGCTCGAGCCCCTCCACCGCGGCGATGAGCCCCGCGCCGGCTTCCGGCTCGGGAGCGGGCTCGGCCAGCGTGAGGGGCAGGTCCGCGAGGCCGATCACCTCGTCGCGTGTCAGGACCACGGCCCGTTCGATCACGTTCTCCAGCTCCCGCACATTGCCCGGGTAGTCGTAGCGGAGCAGGGTCTCGCGCGCCTCGCGGCTGAGCCCGCGGATGGTCTTGGCGTTCTTCGCGGCGAAGGTTCTCAGGAAGTGGTCGATGAACAGCGGCAGGTCCTCCCGCCGCTCTCGGAGCGGCGGCAGCACGACGCTGACGACGTTGATGCGGTAGTAGAGATCGTCCCGGAAGCGACCCTCGCGTACGAGCGATTCCAGGCTCCGGTGGGTGGCCGCCAGCAGGCGGACGTTCACGGTGATCGGGCGGCTCGAGCCCACGCGCTCGACCTCCCGCTCCTGCAGCACGCGGAGCAACTTGACCTGCACCGGCGCCGGAAGATCGCCGATCTCGTCGAGGAAGAGGCTGCCGCCGTCGGCCAGCTCGAACCGCCCCTTGCGGGCGGACACGGCGCCGGTGAACGCGCCCTTCTCGTGGCCGAACAGCTCGGACTCGATCAGGGTCTCGGGCAGCGCGGCGCAGTTGACCTTGACGAGCAGCCCCGAAGCCCGGGGGCTTGCATAATGGATGGCCTTCGCGATCAGCTCCTTGCCCGTGCCGCTCTCGCCGCGGATCAGCACGGTCGCGTCGCTCGGGGCGACCCGGCGCACGAGGGACAGCACCTCCTGCATCTGGCCGCTCTCGCCGATGATCCCCTCCACGCGGTGGCGCCCCACGAGGGCGTCGCGCAGCTCGCGGTTCTCGGTGAGCAGGCGCTGGCGCTCCTGGACCTGGTGGATGCGGTGGAGCAGCTCGTCCAGATTCACCGGCTTCGTGAGATAGTCGGCGGCCCCCGCCTTGATGGCGCTCACGGCCGTCTCGATGGTCCCGTAGGCGGTCATGATCATCACCGCCGCCTCCGGCGTGATCGCGCGGACGCCCTCGAGCAGCTCGAGACCGGAGAGGTCGGGCATCTTCTGGTCCGTCAGCACGAGATCGAACGGCTCCTGCTTGAAGCGGGCCAGGGCCTGCCGCCCGTCGGCGGCCTCAGTCACCTCGAAGCCGTGCTTCCTGAGAAAGCCGCCCACCAGCTCCCGCTGGGCCGGCTCGTCGTCCGTCACCAGAATGCGGAACGGCTCACCCATGGGTGGTCCCGTCCACGGGCAGCATCACACGGAAGCGCGTACGCCGTCCCGGCCCGCTCTCGACCTCGATCCGGCCGCCGTGGGCCTCCACGATTCGCCGGGCAATGGTCAGGCCGAGCCCGAGCCCCTTCGTCTTGGTGGTCACGTACGGCTCGAAGACGCGGGGCAAGAGGTCGGGGGCAATGCCCGGTCCTGTGTCCTCCACCGTGAGCGTCATGGTGCCATCGCCGGCGGCGGCGCCCAGGATCAGCGCTCCCCCGTCGGGCATGGCCTGGATGCCGTTCAGCGCCAGGTTGAGCAGGACCTGGTTCATGCGGTCCCGATCAGCGTGGAGGACCGGCAGCTCCCGGGAAATCTCGCGCTCGATCCGGATCCCCGCGCCCCGGGCCTCGTGCTCGACCAGCCCCACCACCGCGTCCAGGAGCGCCGCCACCTGGATGGGCTCGGGCTTCAGCGACAGCGGGCGCGCCAGCGAGAGGAACTCCTCGACGATGGTGTTCAGCCGCCGCACTTCGCCCTGCGACACTTCGAGGAGTCTCCGGTACTCGTCGGCCTCGGCGGGCGCGAACTCCACGCGGAGACGCTGCAGCCCCATGGAGATCGCGTTGAGCGGGTTCCTGATCTCGTGGGCCACGGCCGCAGCCATGTTTCCCAGCGTCGAGAGCCGCTCGCGGCGCTCGACCTCCGCTTCCAGCACCTTCACCTCGGCCAGGTGACGGTGCTGGGTGTAGAAGATCGCCGCCAGACCGAGGATACCCAGGCCGAGGACGGCCAGGCCGAGAACGACGGCCGCGAGCAACTGGCTCCGCCACACCCGGCCCATGGAGGCCGTGGAGAGATCGATCCTGAGCAGCCCCTTGCGATCTCCCTCCAGCGCCAGCGGCCTGACGATCTCGTAGATCTGGTTCTCTCCATCCCGCGACACGAGGCGGGTCGACACCCGGCGGCTCTCGAGCGCCGCGCGGAGGGCGCCGTCCGTCTCGAGCTGACCGACTCGCTCCGGATTGGAGTGGGCGACCACCTTCAGCTCCTGGTCCAGGAGGGCGATGGACTCGATGCCTCCCTGGCGGCCCACCTCTTCGATCTGGCGCTGAACGCCGATCTCCCTGGCGAAGTTGAGGACGAACTTGCCGTCGGCATGGACGGCGATGATCCCCGGGAAGCTGCGGGCCCCCACCGCGACACCGGCGACGCTGCCCTTCCAGAACTTCTGGTCGCGGATCGCCGGCGGGGCACGTTCGTCCTTCGGCGCCGGCGCCCATCGGCGCCCCCACATGTACACCATCATGTCTCGGTGCTCCCCGGAGTCGCGGCCCGCGCCCGGCACCGCGCCCATCATCCGCCCCATCATCCCGGGCGGCGGAGCGGGCGGCGCATAGGGGCGCCCGTCGTGATCGAGCACGTCGATCCGGACCAGACCGTTGGCGGCGGCGAGCTGCTCGAGCCACTCCGCGTTCGGGGGGCGGAAGCGCAGGAGTTGGTCCACGAGCCGCGCGTTGTCCAGAAGGCGCTGGGCGATCATCTCCTCCATGAGGGCGTTGCTCGAGATCGCGTTCCGGCTCGACGTCTCCAGCGCTTCGGCCAGCGCCAACCCTTTCTCCTCGAGCTGGCTGGACAGCTCGCGCTGCGTGCGGTGAGCGACGGAGACGACGAAGAGGACAACGAGCGCGGACAGCAAGAGCATCGAGGTGACGAAGTAGCGCGGCGGGAATGGAAGCTTCATGGGCCGCTCAGCGGGGCCATGCTAGCACGCGCGAAAGCGCGACCCCCGGGACCGAGGTCCGCGGGGGTCGACGGGAACACGTCGCGTTTCCTAGCCGGCGCGCCGCTGAGGCCCGCCGAAGGGCATCACGTTGCCCCAGGGATTGATGTGGAAGGTCCGCACCTGCCCCTCAGGACCTTTCAACTCGACGGAGTACATCGTGCCGCGCATCCCGGTGAAGGGCAGCACCCGCTCCACCGTGAACCCCTTGAGGTACTGGTTCGCGTACTCCTGGGCCAGCTCCTTCGCCCTCTCCTCCGTGATCTGAGCCGCCGGGGCCTGCTGGTCCGACGCGCCACCCATCATGCCGGGGCCCATTTTCCCGGAGCCCATCATGCCGGAGCCCATCATGCCGGAGCCCATCATGCCGGGGCCCATGCCCTGCCCTCCTTGACCGCCCATCTGGGCAAAAGCGGCGCCGCCCAGGAGCGCGATCACCGCCACTGCCATCACTACGCTCAACATTCGTTTCATCGCTTCTCCTCCTCCTGTTCGATCGGTGCCTGTCGCACCACTCAAGGGGCAGGAAGCGTGCCAGCGTACGGGAGTGGCGAGATCGCCTTGCTGGCGGCGAGTTGAGCATGTGGGCCCGCGCGATCCGGGCCCCGGCTCGTCAAAATCGTCGACATCGCCTCGACGATCTTGTCGAACCTCACGGACCCTGGGCCCGGTCGCGGACGCGCTACTTCTTGTCCTTCATCTGATCGCCGCTCATCTTCATCTCCTCGTTCATCATCTTCATGTGGTCGCCCATCATCGTCATCTGCTCGGGAGCCATC
>CAYQQT010000231.1:0-6469 GCA_964419375.1 uncultured bacterium | reverse complement strand
CGTCGCAGGGAGCGAGCGACGAGCCAACGACGGAGATGGGCGTTTTTCAGCGCCCCGCTACCCGGTGACGGCGCCGTCCGAAGCGGATGAGACGAGTCGGGCATACTTCGCCATCACGCCCGAGGCGTAGCGCGGCTTGGGCTGCTTCACCGCCTTCAAGCGCTTCTTGATCTCGGCGGGCGACAGCTCCACGTCGAGCCGCCGCTTCTTGATGTCGATCACGATGACGTCGCCGTTCTTCAGGGCGGCGATGGGGCCGCCGTCGGCGGCTTCCGGAGCGACGTGGCCGATCATGAAGCCGTGCGTGGCGCCGGAGAAGCGCCCGTCCGTCATGAGGGCGACCTTGTCGCCGAGGCCGGCGCCTTGAATAGCGCCCGTGACGTGCAGCATCTCGCGCATGCCCGGTCCGCCCTTGGGCCCTTCCCAACGGATGACGACCACATCCTGTGCCTTGATTTTACCGGCCTTCACAGCCGCGAAGGCGTCCTCCTCGCGGTTGAAGACGCGCGCGGGGCCGCGGTGCAGCTCTTTCGTCTGCCCCGAGATCTTGGCGACGCAGCCGTCCGGAGCGAGATTTCCTCTCAAAATCACGAGTCCTCCGTGATCCTTGAGGGGACTATCCAGCGGCCGGATGACCTTCTGGCCCGGCGCCTCGCGCCCCGCCTTCGCCTCCTCGCCGATCGTGCGGCCCGTCACCGTCTTCTCGCCCGCGTGCAGCAGGCCCGCGTCGAGCAGCCGCCTCGCCACCACCGCCATACCGCCCGCCTCGTACATCTCCGGGGCCGTGTAGTTGCCCCACGGCTTGAGGTCGGCCAGGAGCGGCGTCTTGCGCGAGATGCGGTCGAACTCGTCGATGGTCAGCTTCACGCCCGCTTCCTTGGCGACGGCCATCAGGTGCAGGACCGCGTTGGTGGAGCCTCCGGTGGCCATCACGCCCGCGATCGAATTCTGGATCGCCTTCTTGGTGATGATGTCGCGCGGCTTGAGGCCCTTGCGCAGGATGTCCATGACGAGGCGGCCCGTCTGGTAGGCGATCTCTTCCTTGTGCGTGTCCACCGCGGGCACGCCGTTGTAGCCCATGGGCGACAGCCCGAGCATCTCGAAGGCGGTCGCCATCGTGTTGGCGGTGAACTGGCCGCCACAGGCGCCCGCGCCCGGACATGCCCGGCTCTCGATCTCGTTCAGCTCGCGCGCGTCGATCTTGCCCGCGTTGAAGGCGCCGATGGCCTCGAAGACGTCCTGCACGGTGATCCGCTTGCCGCGGTGCTCCCCGAACATGATGGAGCCGCCGTAGAGCATGACGCTGGGCAGGTTGAGGCGCGCCATCGCCATCACCATGGCCGGGATCGTCTTGTCGCAGCCGGAGAGCGTGACGAGCCCGTCCAGCAGGTGGCCGCGCGCCACCAGCTCCACGGAGTCGGCGATGATCTCCCGGCTGATCAGCGAGGCCTTCATCCCTTCCGTGCCCATCGAGATGCCGTCCGTGACGGAGACGGTGTTGAACTCGATGGGCGTGCCGCCCGCGGCGCGGATGCCTTCCTTCACCTTCTCGGCGAGCTTCTTGTGGTTCCAGTTGCAGGGCGTGATCTCGATCCAGCAATGCGCGACGCCGATGAGGGGCCGCGTGAGATCCTCGTCCGTGAAGCCGACAGCCTTGAAGTAGGAGCGGGCGGCGGCGCGGTCGCTGCCGTCGAGCAAGATGCGGCTCTGGTGGCGGGGATCGAACGTCATGCGGGAGTCTCCTTCCGGGTCGGTCGCTTGGCGACGAGGAAGGTGAAGCGGCCCTGCTGCACCACCTCCCCGCGCTGGTTGATCACGTCGCGCTCCTCGATGATAACGCCCCCTTCGCGCATGGAGCGCTTGACGGCGGTGCGCGCGCGGCTGTGGATGGTGTCGCCCACGCGCAGCGGAGCGCGGATGTGCCACTCGAAGCCCATGAAGGCCAGCACCGCCAGCGGCGGCTTGGGCACCCGCCACCCGAGCCCGGTCGACAGGCAGAGGGGCAGCAGATCGGGGACGGCGCCGGGATCCTCCACGCCGTCCGCGGTGAGGCCGGCGTAGAGGCCGACGTGCCCCTCCGTCACCGTCATGCCCGGCGTGACGAGCACGCTGTTGAGCTCCATGTCCTCGAAGTAGGTCTTCTCCGGCTCCTTCATGGGCGGCGCTCGACCATCAAGTCCGTCTCGCCCTCCTGGACCACCTCGTCGCGCTGATTGAGCACGCGGCGCTCCAGGGTGACGACGCCACGGTCGGGCTTCGACGTCTCCTTCTTGGCGGACACGCGCGCGCGCACGCGAATGGTGTCGCCGATCTTGATGGGCCCCTTGAACTTCCAGCGCAGGCCGATGAAGGCGATGGTGGCGTAGGGCAGCGTGGCGCGCGTGAAGAGACCGGCCTGGATGGAGAGGCCGAGGAGCCCGTGCGCGATGCGCTCGCCGAAGATCGACTGCTTCATGAACTCGGCGTCGGTATGCAGGATGTTGTAGTCGCCGGAGAGGCCCGCGAAGATGACGATGTCGGTCTCGGTGACGGTGCGGCCGGGTGATTCGTATTCTTCCCCCACCTCGATGTCGTCGAAGTACCGCCGCTGGACATCCGCCATGCCCCCGGAGAATAGCACAGCGATTCCCGGCCTCCCGGCGCAGGCTGCCGATCCAATTGACGGGGTTCGTCGCCGCGTGCTATTGCTCTTGGCCGTCGCCCACCCTGCCCCCGACGGGAGACCTATTTGCGAGAGCTTGCGAGACGTATCGACGCCTTCCAGGAACACGTCGGCCGCGGGGTGTCGTGGCTGATGCTCGCGATGGTCCTCGTGGTCTTCGCCGACGTCGTCAACCGCTACGCGTTCAACAGCAGCTACGTCTTCATGCAGGAACTGGAGTGGTGGCTCTTCGGCTTCGTCTACCTCATGGCGGCGGGCTACACGATGCTCTACAACGAGCACGTCCGCGTCGACATCGTGTACTCCAGGCTGTCGCCGCGACGCAAGGCGTGGGTGGACTTCATCCTGCTCTTCGTGATGTTCTTCCCCTCCTGCCTGCTCATCATCTACACCACCTGGCCCTTCCTGAAAGCCTCCTGGCTCGTGAACGAAGGCTCTCCGGACCCCGGCGGCATCCCCTCGCGCTGGCTGCTGAAGGCGGTGATCATCATCGGCTTCGTCCTGCTCATCCTCCAGGGCATCTCGCAGGCGATCAAGAATTTCTACTGGGCGATGGGCTGGGAAGAGCCGGAGCAGCGCGCGCAGGAGATCCACTGATGTTCGGGCTTCCGTGGGACCAGACGCTCGGCGCCCTCATGTTCGCCGGCATGATCGCCTTCCTCTTCTTCGGCTTTCCCGTCGCGTTCAGCCTCATCTTCACCGGCCTCGTGTTCGGCCTCGTCGGCTTTGGGTTGCCCTTCTTCGACCTCCTGCCCCTGCGCGTGTGGGGAACGATGTCGAACTTCACGCTGCTCGCGGTGCCCCTCTTCGTCTTCATGGGGGTGGCGCTGGAGAAATCGGGGCTCGCCGAGGAGCTGCTGGACACCATGGCGCTCGTCTTCGGCCGCCTCAGCGGCGGCATCGCGATCTCCGTCGTCCTCGTGGGCGCCATCCTCGCCGCCTCCACCGGTATCGTGGGCGCCAGCGTGATCACGATGGGGCTCGTGTCGCTGCCCACCATGATGCGGCGCGGCTACAACAAGGAGCTCATCGCGGGAACCATCTGCGCCTCCGGCACGCTGGGCCAGATCATCCCGCCCAGCGTCATCCTGATTCTCCTCGGTGACATCATCGGCGTCTCCGTGGGCGACCTCTATATCGGCGCCTTCCTTCCGGGCTTCGTGCTCGTCGGGCTCTACGTCGTCTATCTGGCGTTCCTCGCCTGGTGGAAGCCGCATCTCGCGCCGCCCATCCCCGCCGCCGAGCTCGCAGCCTTCCAGAAGCACGCGATGAAGCGCGTGGCCGTCGCGCTGGCGCCCGCCCTCATCCTCATCGTGGCTGTCCTCGGCTCCATCTTCTGGGGCATCGCTTCCCCCACCGAGGGCGCGGCGGTCGGAGCCACCGGCGGCCTGCTGCTCACCGCGGCCAAGGGCCGGTTCTCGATGGCCATGCTGAAAGGCGTCATGCGCACCACCACGCGCATCACGAGCCTGTCGTTCATGATCCTCATCGGCGCCAACACGTTCGGCCTCGTCTTTCGCGGACTCAACGGCGACCATCTCATCCAGAATTTCCTGGTGGGGCTGCCCTTCGGCCCCTACGGCGTGCTCGCGGTGGTCATGGGCGTCATCTTCTTCCTCGGCTTCTTCATCGACTTCTTCGAGATCTGCTTCATCCACGTCCCCATCCTCGTGCCGGTGCTCATCAAGCACTTCGGCTTCGATCCGGTGTGGGTGGGCGTGGTGCTCGCGGTAAATCTGCAGACGTCGTTCCTGACGCCGCCCTTCGGGTTTGCGCTCTTCTATCTGCGGGGAGTGGCGCCGCCCGAGATCAAGACGATGGACATCTACCGGGGCGTCATTCCGTTCATCGCCCTGCAGCTGATCGGGCTCACGCTCATCATCGCGTTCCCGGAGATCGTCTTCGTGCTCATCCGGTACTTCCGCGGGTAGCCGCCGCTCGCGTGCACAAAAAAACGGCGGAGCCGCGGGGCTCCGCCGTTTGTACGTCTGAGGACGCCCCTCTACGCGCCGGAGACGAGGCGGTGGTAGGAGCCCATCGAGATGTCCGCCCAGTCGGCGTGCTGCTTCTGGAACGCCGTGTACGAGGCGTACACCTTCTTGGCCATGGGCGTCTTCTCGCCCTCTTCGCGGTTGACGTCCACCGCGAGCTTGCGCAGCTCCTTGATGACGGGCTCGCCGAGGCGGACGAGCTCAACCTTGTTTTTGAACTCCGTCTTGATCTTCACGAGACCTTCGGCGTTGCGTCGCTCGTACTCCATGTACTCGAGCGTGTGCATCGTGGCCGCCGTGTAATCGAGGATGCGCTGCAGATCCACCGGCAGCGCGTCGTAGGCCTTCTTGTTGAACACGAACTCGCCCGTGGTGCCGGGCTCGTGCCAGCCAGGATGATAGTAATAGCGGGCGGCGTTGTGCAGGCCGAGCTTGAGGTCGTCCCACGGCCCGACCCACTCCGTAGCGTCAATAGTGCCGCGCTCGAGGGCCGTGTAGATCTCGCCGGGCGCGAGGAGGACGACGGTGCCGCCGGCTCGCGCCACCACCTTGCCGCCGAGGCCGGGGATCCGCATCTTCAGGCCCTTGTAATCGGCAATGGTGTTGATCTTCTTACGGAACCACCCCATCATCTGCGGCCCGGTAGAACCGGACGGGCGCGGCACGAGCCCGAAGGGCGCGTACGTCTCCTCCCACAGCTTCAGGCCGTCGCCGTAGTAGTACCAGGTGTAGGTGCCGATGGGGTCGAGACCGAAGGGCACGGCCGTGAACCATTGCGAGGCCGGCTCCTTGCCTGCCCAGTAGTACGCGGCCGCGTTGTACATCTCCACCGTGCCCTGCGAGCAGGCGTCGAAGACGCCCGCGGGGGGGATGAGCTCGCCGCCGGCGAAGACCTGGATCTTCATGCGCCCGCCGCTCATCTCGTCCACGATCTTGCCGAAGCGCTGCGCGCCGCCGAGCAGGATGTCGTTGGCAGGCGCCCAGAACGTCGGCATGCGCCACTGGAACTTCGGCTGCGCGATCACGTTCGGAGCGTCGATGACCGCCGCCGCCCCCGCCGCCGCCAGCACGCCGCCCGCCTTCACGATGAATCTGCGTCGCTCCATGGGAAGCCTCCTCGTCGATTTCGGCCTGAAATGGCCGTAAGAATAGCACACCCGCCCCACGGGCGGGCCGAGGAAGAGGCTCAAACGACTACGCGGCCTTCATCTCCCCTCCGAGCAGCGTGAGCACCTCGCCCGTCACGTAGCTGGAGTTCGCCTCGGAGGCGAAGAACACGTTGAGCGGCGTCCACACGGGCCCGGGAGACACGCAGTTGACGCGGATGCCGCGCTCCACGAGGTTGAGGGCGAGGGACTTCGTGAAGGCGTGGATGGCGCCCTTGGTGGCGGAGTAGTCGAGCAGCTCCTTGCTGCCGCGCAAGCCCGTGATGGAGTTGATGATGGCATCGCCACTCAGGAGCTCGAGTGGCACATCTTCGCGGTCGCCTACCTCATGGCGGGCGGCTACGTCATGCTCTGGGACGAGCACGTACGCGTGGACATCTTCTACTCGCGCCTGTCCCTGCGCACCTGCGCGTGGTTCGACTTCGTCCTCCTCTTCGTCTTCTTCCCCTCCGCGCTGCTGGTGATGTACTCGACGTGGCCGTTCTTCCGCAACGCGCTGGGCTAGTCGCCGAAGAGCCAGCGCGGGAACCAGAGCGCGATCTCGGGGAAGACCATCACCAGCACGAGCGCGACGCGTGTCGCCGGCGCTCGCCGCGACGCTCGGCGTGGCGACGGACGATCTCGTGGAGATGCTCGGCCGCCATCCCGCG
>CAYQQT010000230.1:2091-6483 GCA_964419375.1 uncultured bacterium | reverse complement strand
AAGCCGAGCTCGGCCATGGTGGGGACGTCCGGCAGGAACTTCGACCGCTGGGGATCCATGACGGCCAGCGCGCGCAGCTCGCCGGAGCGCACGCGCTTGACGATGCTCCCCACGTTGTCGAAGGCGACCTCCACGTGGCCACCGAGGATGGCCGTCAGCTGGGGCGCGCCTCCTTCGAAGTGCACGAGCCGGAACTGTGCGCCCGGCACGGCCTCTTCCACCATGAGGATCGCCAGGTGGTCGTCGCTCAGGATGCCCGTGGTGGCGGCGCTGATCTTTCCCGGATTTTTCTGGGCCGCCTCCACGAGCTCCTTGACCGTCTTGTACGGGCTGTCGGCCTTGACCCAGATGACGCCCGGATCGAGCACGTGGTTGATGATGGGCGTGAAGGCATCGATACCGAACACGGCCTTGCGCTCGGGATCGAGGATGACCGTGTTGAGCGCCGGCAGGTTGATGAGACCGATGTAGTAGCCGTCGGGCCGCTGCCGCGCCATTTCCGTCCACCCCACCTGCCCGCCCGCTCCCGGCTTGTTGACGACCACCAGGGACTGGCCCAGCTCCTTCTCGGCGACGGAGGCGACGATGCGAGCGGCCACGTCGGTGCTGCCGCCCGCCGGGTACGCCACCATAAGCTGCACCGGCTTCGTCGGGTAGTCGGCGGCAATCACCGCCCCCGCCATGAACGCCACGGACAGAACGAGCACCACGAGCACAGCACGGTAGCGTGTCATCGACTTGGCTCCTTTGGGCCGCTGCTCCGCATGCGCCTACGAGGACTCCGCCTCGCGCACCGCTTTGAGCGGGGCCAGGCGAAGCGCCGAGGTGGCGATGACGAGCGCGGCGATGATGATGAGGGTGAGCGAGATAGGACGGGTGAAGAAGATGCCGAAGTCTCCGCCCGAGATCTCCAGCGACGTGCGCAGCGATTTCTCCATGAACGGCCCCAGGATAAGGGCGAGCACCGCGGGCGCGATCGGGAAGTCCAGCTTGCGCAGGACGTAGCCGAGCGCGCCAAAGCCCATCATGACGCCCACGTCGAACACGCTCTGCTTGAGGCTGTACGCCCCCACCACGCAGAAGAGGAGCGTGCCGGCGCACAGGTACTGGTACGGCACCCGGAGCAAGCTCGCCCACAGTCCCACCAGCGGCAGGTTCAGGACGAGCAGCATCGCATTGCCGATGAAGAAGCTCGCGATCACCGCCCACACGAGATCGGGCCGTTCCTGGAACAGAAACGGTCCCGGCGTGAGTCCGTTGATGATGAAGGCGCCCATGAGGACGGCGATGGTGGGCGAGCTCGGAATGCCGAGCACGAGCAGCGGCACCATGGCGGCGTTGGCGTAGGCGTTGTTGGCCGTCTCCGGCGAGGCCACGCCCTCGATCATCCCCGTGCCGAACTTCTCGGGCGTCTTCGACAGGCGCTTCTCGAGAATGTACGCCATGAACGTCGGAATGATGGCGCCCACGCCCGGGATGAGGCCGAGAAAGAATCCGAGCACGGTGCCGCGCCCGATGGGGCCCACGGAGCGCCGCCACTCCTCGCGACTCGGAAAGAGCGAGCGCAGCTTGGTCGCGATCACCTCGCCACGGGGCTTCTCCGTGGTGACGAGGATCTCGGCGATTCCGAACAGCCCCATCACCACCGGGATGAAGCCGACACCGTCGTAGAGATCGGGGATGCCGAAGGTGAAGCGCGGCGCCCCTCGTACGGGATCGATGCCGACCATTCCCAGCAAGAGCCCGAAGACTGTCATGAGGAGCGCGGCCGTCAGCGATCGCCCGGCGAGTCCGGTGACCAGGCAGAGCCCGACCAGCATGAGCGCGAAGAACTCCGGCGGCCCGAACTTCAGCGCCATGCGCGCGAGCGGCAAGGCGACCACGGTGAGGGCAAGCGACGCCACGGTGCCGCCCACGAAGGAGCCGATGGCAGCCACCGCCAGCGCGGCGCCGCCTCTGCCCTGCTTGGCCATCTGGAATCCGTCGAGACAGGTGATGACGGAGGCCGCCTCGCCGGGGACATTGATGAGCACGGAGGTGATGGTGCCCCCGTACATGGCGCCATAGTAGATGGCGCACAGCATGATGATGGCCGCGGTGGCGTCGAGGTGGAAGGTGAGCGGGATGAGGATGGCCGTCCCCGCCGCCGGCCCCAGGCCCGGGAGCACGCCGATGAGCGTGCCGAGGACGCAGCCGATGAACGCGAAGAGGAGATTCATGGGGGTGAGGGCGCCCGCGAAGCCCGTCATCAGATGCTGGAAGGTCTCCACGCCTCAGATGCCCAGCACGCCCACGGGCAGAGGCACCTGCAGCCACGAATCGAAGACGTGGAACACGCCGAAGCTTCCCGCACCGGCGAAGAGCGTGATCGCCCACGCGTTGCGCACGCCGAGCGCCACGAGCACGTAGGCGTTGAAGGCGAGGAAGGTGAGCCGGAAGCCGATCGGGCCCATGAGCGCGGTCGCCACCACGAGCGCGACGAGCACGGCGCCGACGCGCACGCGCGCCGCGCGGTCGGGCATCACGGAATCTTCGGCAACGGGCCAGCCGCGCACTTGAAAGAAGAGGATGCCCGCGAGCAGCGCCCCGATCAGGCTCAGCCAGAACGGAAAGAAGCCGGGCCCGGGCCCCAGCTGGTCACGCAGCGACAGCGCCAGCGACTGGACGAGCGCTCCGATGAAGAGCGCCAGGAACCCCACACTCGCAAGCTGCCATCCTCGTCTCATCGCACGCTCTCCCGGCGAAGGCCAGCGCCCGATGCTGCCCCGGGCAGCGTGCCAAGTCAATCGCCCGCGCGTGGCGAAAAGCCTCCCGGCAACAGGAGGGGCTGAGCCATGATGACCTGAGTGGTCTTCACGGCCCCGATCTTCTTCTTCGGTTTCCTGCCGTTCTTCCTGCTGCTCTACGCGGTCCTGCCGGCGCGCCTCTCCAACCCGGTCACGCTGGTCTGCAGCCTCCTGTTCTATGGCTGGGGCGAGCCGGTCTTCGTCTTCTTCGCGGTGGGCTCGGCGCTCCTGGACCTCGCCGTCGTCCGCCTGATGGTGGCGACCGCCGATGCTCGCCGGCGGCGGTGGCTCATGGGCGTCGGCGTGGCGGCCAACCTCGGACTGCTCGCCTACTTCAAGTACGCGGGCTTCGCCGCCGGCGTGGGGCGCTCGCTGGCGTCCGCCGCCTTCGGCGTCTCGCTGCCGCCGCTCTACCAGATCGCGCTGCCGATCGGCGTCTCCTTCATCGTCTTCGAGAAGATCACATACATCGTCGACGTCTATCGCGGCATCGGCGCGCCGGCGCGCCGCATACGCGACTATCTGCTCTACGTGTTCCTCTTCCCCAAGCTGCTCGCCGGGCCCATCGTGAAGTACCACGACATCGCCGGGCAGCTCGGCGCCCGCCCGCGGCGCCTCGAAGACTGGGCCGAGGGCCTCACGCGCTTCGCCATCGGCATGGCAAAAAAGGTGCTGCTCGCCGACACGGCGGCCGAGCTGGCGGACGCGGCCTTTGTGGCCGACGGCACACCCGTCGGCTTTCGTCTCGCCTGGCTGGGCGCCCTCGCATTCAGCGTGCAGATCTACTTCGACTTCTCCGGGTACTCCGACATGGCCATCGGCCTCGCCCGCATCATGGGATTCCGGCTGATGGAGAACTTCGACCGGCCCTACCTGGCGGTGGGCTTCGGCGAGTTCTGGCGACGCTGGCACATCTCGCTGTCGACGTGGATTCGCGACTACCTCTACCTGCCGCTGGGCGGCAACCGCGTGTCGACCTTCCGCCTCTACCTGAACCTCTGGATCTGCTTCCTCGCCTCGGGCCTCTGGCACGGCGCCGCCTGGACCTTCGTCGTGTGGGGGGCGTACCAAGGCTTCATCATCACGCTGGAGCGTCTCGGCCTGGGCCGCGTCCTGGCGCGCTTGCCACGCTCGCTCGGCGTCCTCGTCACGTTCCTCGCCGTCACCGTGGGCTGGGTCCTCTTCCGCGCTCCCGACCTTCCGTCGGCGGCCAACTACCTGGCCGCGATGGCCCGGCCGGGGCTGCCGGGGCGCTTCGTGATCGTGACGCTCGACCAGTGGTGCGCGCTCGCCATCGGGCTCGCCATCTGCCTGCTGCCGGCGCTTCCGCCCTTCGACCGGCTGCGCGCGGCGACGCCGCCCCCGCTGCCGCTCCGGATGGCGATGACGCTGCCGCTCCTCGTCCTGACCGCGGGGAAGATCATGACCGTGACCTACAACCCGTTCCTGTACTTCCGGTTCTGACGATGGCTCGCGCCGCCCGGGCTGCGCTGCTGGCGCTGATGCTGCTGGTGATGGGGCTGCCGCTCGTGCACACGCTCGTCGTCCGCGAGAATCCCCTCGGGCCGCTGGCTTCGCCGCGACTCGGCAAGGTGGCCTTCCCGCT
>CAYQQT010000230.1:0-1991 GCA_964419375.1 uncultured bacterium | reverse complement strand
CGCTCCCGCCGGCGATCCCGCCACCCGGCGCCGGTGGCTCGTCTCAAAGCTGCGCGCGGCCGGCGTCACCGTGATCGACGGCCACGCGCTCGTGATGGCGATGAAGGCCGAGGATCCCCTGCCGCCGTTTCCGCGTGGCAGCATTCACTGGAGCCGCCTCGTGGGCGCGCGGGTCGCGGGCGTCGTGATGCGGGAGCTGGGACGCCTCGGTGACGTCGACCTCGGGGGCGTCGACGTCCTCACCGTGCGATGGGACGCCAGGCCGGCACAATCCGACCGCGACGTGGCGAACCTGCTCACGCTCTTCGTCCCGCCGCTCGACTATCGCGTCGGCGTTCCCGAGATCGCGTGCCGCCCCACCACGATCGGGCGTTCGCGAGCCCTGGTCACGGTCGGTACCAGCTTCCTCTACCAGATCCTCGCTCCGATCACGGACTGCAGCCTCTTCCGCCAGGTCGAGAACTACTTCTACTACGACCACCTGTACGAGCGCTGGCCGGGGCCGGTGCGCGAGCGCCCCGACGCCTCAAAGCTGCGCTGGCGCGACACGCTCGCCGAGACGGACGCCGTGGTCCTCGAGCTCGGCGAGCACCTCATCGGCCGCGCGCCGCACTTCGACCGCTTCGTCACCGCTGCACTGGCGGCGCTGCGGTAGGATACCCTTCAACATGCTAGACATTCCAAGAATAGCCCGACACATGATGGCAACCGAGCCCTACGCCTGGGCGGCCATCGATCAGTGTTTTGAGCCCAAAGATGCCGCAGCCCTGGCGGCTTCGTTTCCCAGCGACCACTTCAAGAATGTCGCCGGCTATGATGGCGAAAAAGGTTACGAGTATCGGGCCCGCTCCCTGATCCATATGGACGCGGATGTACCCTCGCACCTACGCAGCTTGAGCCCGGAATGGCGGCGCTTGGCCGCGGATCTGCTGTCGCCCGCCTACCGGCAGTCGATGATGCGGCTCACCGGCCTGGACCTGAGCGCGACGCTGCTCGAGGCAAACATCACGGAATATGGCCCGGATGCGTGGCTGGGGCCGCATGTGGATCTGCGCGAAAAGTTGGTGACCCATGTGTTGTATTTCAACCAGGAATGGAACAGGGAAGACGGTGGTTGTCTTAGCATCCTGCGCTCGTCGGACCCGACCGATGTCGCGCAGGAGATCGTGCCGGTGGTCGGCAATTCGGTAGTGCTGGTGCGTTCCGAACGATCCTGGCACACGGTGGCGCGCGTGCGCGGCCATAATCGCCGCGCCATCAATGTCATATTTCATCTGCCGGGCTCGATCAGCACCATGTGGCCGCCGAGAGATTGGGGCGCCAAGCTTGCCGCGATGAAGCGCACAGTAGCGAGATTTTTTTGATCCGCATCGCGCAGGTCGGCACCTTCGATGTAGATAATCTCGGTGACCTGCTGTTTCCTGTCGTCTTTGGTCGCCTGGTCGCGGAGCTGGCTGAAGAACTGGAAACCCCGATCGAGTGCACTTTTTTTAGCCCCCAGGGGCTCGCCGCCGGGCAACTGTACCGCGATCAGCCGGGTAGCCTGCCCCTGGAACATCTCGATCGTATCGACACCGACTCGCCCTTCGATCTGATCTTCATCGGGGGCGGCGACATCATCCGCGACGATGATGCTTCTCTTGCTTCGATCTATGGCCCGAATGGTTCGTCCATGGCTTTTTCCCACTTGTCGTCGCCGACAAAAACAGCGGATGCGCGACTGGTGCTGCTGATGCCGGGCGTGCCGTTTCCGCTATCGCCCCGCTTCGAGATTTTTCTTGAAAACAGTTTTCGGCGGCTTCGCTCCGCCGCAGTGCGTGATCGCTTTTCGGCCGAGCGGCTCTCCGGATTGGTTCCTCCCGACATAAGATTGGAGGTGTTACCGGACATTGTCGGCGCAATAGCCCATTTCTATTCACGCGTACAATTGCTAGCACTAGACAAGTTTCTCGTTGCCCCGGATTTGCGGCGCACCGGTTATATCTGTTTTC
>CAYQQT010000229.1:0-6489 GCA_964419375.1 uncultured bacterium | reverse complement strand
GTGGGCGGGCGCGCCGGGCGCGGGCGCGAGGGGCGCCGTCGTCGCCCACCGCACGAACCCGGCCATGGCCCCGAGCCCTTCCTGCGTTCCGCGCAGGCACGGCACCCCCGTCTCGCGTGCCACGGCGTCGAAGGCGGGATGCAGCTCGCCGGCAAGGTTCGACACGACGGCGAAGGGCTTGCCGGTCGCCGCCGCACCGCGGGCGACGTGACGGAAGAGGCTCGCGTAGCGCAGGGCCTGCTGCTCGCCTAATCCTACAGGCGCGTCCTGCAGCAACACGAGCGCGCCGATCTCGGGCTGCGCGCCCAGCGCCTCCACGCACCGCTGCGCGACGGTCGGATCGTAGAGGCCGGCCCACGTGAGATCGAGGGGGTTGGTGGCGTGCGCGAAATCGGGCAGGAGCGCGGCGATCGCCGCCTGCGCTCCCGGCACCGGGGGCAGCTCGAGCCCGGCCGAGTCCGCGATGTCGAGCGCGAGCGCAATCTCGCCGCCGGAGGGGCTGAGGACGGCGACGCCCGGCGCCGTCGGGCGCGCCCTGACGGAGGAGACGAGCACCGCCGTCTCGATCAGCTCGTCAAGCGTGCCCACGCGGATCACGTTGGCGGCGCGGAAGGCGGCCTCGCACACCTCGTCGCTGCCGGCGACGGCGCCCGTGTGGGCCATGACCGCCTGCCGTCCGCGCTCGGAGCGGCCGGACTTCACCACGATCACCGGCTTGCCGAGCGTGTAAGCGCGCCGCGCCGCCTCCACGAAGCGCTCGGGCTTCCTGAGCTGCTCGAGGAAGGCGATGACGGTGGTGACGGCGGCATCGTCGATGAGGGCGTCGAGGTAGTCCGCCGCCGTCGTCACCGCCTCGTTGCCGGAGGTGATGAGGTGGCTGAAGCCGAAGCCGCGCGCGCAGTTGAGGAGCGCGATGCCGATGGAGCCGCTCTGCGCGACGACGGCCACGCCCCCGCGCGCGATGGTGTCGGGCAGCGAGGTGCCAAAGAGCGCGGTGGCGCCCGCGAAGTTGAGGAAGCCGAGACAGTTGGGCCCGCACACGGCCATGTCGCTCGCGCGCGCGATGGCGGCCAGCTCGCGCTCCGCCGCCACGCCCGCAGCACCCGCCTCGCCGAAGCCGCTCGACAGCACCGCCACCCCGCCCGCGCCCTTGTCGGCCGCCTCGCGAACGGCGTCGAGCACGGCGTCGCGCGGCACCGCTATGAAAGCGGCGTCGACCGGTTCCGGAATAGCCGCAAGGCTCGGATAGGTCGGCCGCCCCAGCAGCGATGACTTTCGAGGATTTACCAGGTACACGCGGCCCGTGTAGCCGACGTACTCGAGGGCGCGCCAGGCGTTGAAGCCGGGCCCCACCTTGTCGGAGGCGCCCACGATGGCGATGGAGGCGGGGTTCAGGAGGCGGGCGACGGACATCAGAGATCCTGGAAGCGGGGCTCGCGCTTCTCGAGGAACGCGGTCGTCCCCTCGTGGGCGTCGGGGTGCTCGAACACCCGCGCGCACAGCTCCTCTTCGTACTTCACCATGTCGTCCCAGCCGTGGCGCAGGTTGTAGGCGACGGCCTTGCGGATGGCGGCCAGCGCCTGCGGCGAGCCCTTCGCCAGCCGCGTTGCCACCGCGCGCGCCTCGTCGAAGAGATTGTCCGTGGGCACCACCTTGCTCACCAATCCCAGCTCGTAGGCGCGCGCGGCGCTGAAGTTCTCGCCGAGCAGGAGCAGGTCGAGCGCGTTGCCGCGGCCGACGAGCCGGGGCAGGCGCAGCAGGCCCATCCCCCAGCTCGGCACGATGCCGAGGTAGGCGTCGCCGGCCCGGAAGACGGCGTTCTCGGCGGCGAGGCGGATGTCGCATACCCAGCCGAGGGCGGTGCCGCCGCCGATGCAGTAGCCCTGGATGGCGGCGATGGTCGGCTTCGGGAAATTCTCGAGCCGGTGGAGCGTGGAGCGGCCGTACTCGCGAAAGGCCTTGGCGGCAGACGCCTCCTTGAACTGCGACTCCTCGCGGATGTCGGCGCCGGCGCAGAAGGCCCGCTCGCCGGCGCCTCTGACGACGACGGCGCGCAGGGCGCGGTCCTTTTCGACCTCGTCGAGCACCCGGTGCAGGGCGTCGACCATCCGCACTGAGAGCGGGTTGAAGGGCGGCCGGTTGAGAATGATCGTTGCCACGCGCTCGTTGCGCTCGACGAGAACGAAATCGTCAGTCATGTCCGTGGTCCTCCGGGGCGGTGGGTGTCGGCGTCGGTGTCGGTGTCAGGGAGTCCGGCGCTCGAGATCGTCCGGCTGCGACCAGAAGATGAGCCGGCGATGGAGCGCCCGTACGAGGCCGTGCAGGATGGCGCCCATGACCGCGAGCACGATGAGCACCGCGAACATCCCGCCCATGTCCATGTTGAAGTTGAACTGCAGCAAGAGCATGCCGAGGCCGCGCTTGGCCCCGACGAACTCGCCCACGAGCGCTCCCGTGATGGAGAAGACGATGGCCACGTTGAGGCCCGCGAAGATGAACGGCAGCGCGTTGGGGAAGCGCACGATGCGGAAGATCTGCCACTCGGAAGCGGCGAGCGAGCGCATCAGCTCCATCTTCTCGGGCTCCACCGTCGAGAATCCGATCATCGAGTTGATCAGCACGGGGAAGAAGGCGATGACGGTCGCGATGGCGATCTTGGAGCCGAGCCCGAAGCCGAGCCACACCACCAGCAGCGGCGCCAGCGCCACCTTCGGCAGCGCCTGCAGCCCCACCAGGTAGGGCAGCAGCGCCCGCTCCACGAGCGGCGAGCGGGTGATGAGAGCGGCTGCCACGATGGCGGAGGCGCCGCCGATCGCGAAGCCGGCGAGGGCTTCCCACAGCGTCACGAGCAGGTTGTCGAAAATGAGGCCGCGCTGGAGCTGATCGACGAGCGCGCGCCCCACCACGGAGGCCCGCGGCAGCAGGAGCTCGGACACGCCGAAGAGCGGCGGCAGCGCCTCCCACGCCACGAGCAGGATGACGCCCGTGGCGAGCGCGGGCACGTGACGCCGCACGCGGGAAGCGAGCATCGTGCGAGAGCGCGCCATGTCAGTCGGCCACCGGCAGGGACTCGAAGTGCGCGCGCACGGCGCCCACGCACTCGAGGAAGGCAGGGTCGAGCCGCGTGCGCGAAGTACGCGGCCGCTCCACCTTGACCGCGAGCGCCTCCCGTATCGAGCCCGGGCGGGGCGACATGACGATCACGCGGTCGGCGAGGAAGACCGCCTCGTCGATGGAGTGGGTGACGAGGATCACCGTCTTGCGGTTGCCCTGCCAGATGCGGAGCAGCTCCTGGTTCATCGCCTCCCGCGTCATCGCGTCGAGCGCGCCGAAGGGCTCGTCCATGAGGAGGATCTCCGGGTCGTGCATGAGCGCGCGCGCGATGGCCGCCCGCTGGCGCATCCCGCCCGACAGCTCGCCCGGGTACTTGTCGGTGAAGCCGCGCAGCCCCACGAGGTCGAGGAGCGCGCCCGCGCGCCGCGCGGCGTGCCCGCCTTCCATGCCGATGACCTCCGCGGGGACGAGGACGTTCTTGAGGACGGTTCGCCAGGGAAGCAGGACGGGATCCTGGAAGACCATGCCGATGTCGCGGCGAGGACCGGTGACCACGCTGCCCCCGATGGCGACGGCGCCCGTGGTGGGGGCCACGAGCCCCGCCACCAGCCGCAGCAGCGTGCTCTTGCCGCACCCGCTGGCGCCCACGATGCACACGAACTCGCGGGGCGCGATGGCGAGGGTCACCTCGTGGAGCGCGCGTACGTCCTCGCCCGACCGCGTGCGGAAGGTCTTGCTGGCGGACCGGAGCTCGATGAGCGGCCGAGCGCCGCCGCCGCTCACTTGTGGTTCTTGGCCTGCTCCCGCACCTTGGCGGCGTCGAAGTCGTTGATGCGCGGGATGAAGCGCTCGGTGTAGTACTGCGCGACGTCGATCCTCCTGGCGATCATGCCGCTGTCGACGAGGAAGTCCTGCGTGCGCTCCCACTCCTCTTTCGTGTAGGCGCCCCACTTCGGCACCGTGCGCCCCTCCACCCGGTACTTCTCGGCGCGCGCCTTCAGCACGTGGATCGCCTCCGCCAGCGCGCGCTCCTCGGGCATCCCCGAGGGCTTGGAGGCCGGGTACTGCGCCCAGTGGATGCGCACGGCGGCCTCAGGGTTGGTGATGGTGAAGAGCGTGGCCTTGGCGATGCCCTGCGCGAACTTCGTGGTGACGTCGGGGTTCGCGTTGACGAAGTCCTCGTTCCCGATGATGGCGAGGGCGAGGAGGTTCTTCGTGAGGTCCGAGGCGAAGTGACGGAAGCGGACGCCGCCGTTCTCCATCGCCGCGTAGCCCCAGTCCCAGTACGAGAGCGCGTCCACGCGGCCGTTCTTCACCGCGTGCACCGCCTGCGCGCCCTGGCCGATGGGCACCCAGTTCACGTCCTTCTCGGGATCGAAGCCCTCCGCGCGCAGCATGGCCTTGGCGAAGGGCACCGCGCCGCTGCCGAGGCTGAGCACGCCGATCGACTTGCCCTTGAGCTGCTTCACGCTCGTGATGGGGCTGTCCGCGGGCACCGCGATCGTGTAGATGCCCTCACGCGTGTGGTTGTACACGGACACGATCTTCGCGCCCTTCTGCCGCCCGATGACCAACGGCTCCACGGTCGCCATCGTGAAGTGCGCCGTCCCCGCGATGACGAGCTGCACGGCCGCGGTGGAGCCGCTCGTAGGCTGCACGTCGACGTCCAGCCCCGCCTCCTTCCAATACCCCAGCGCCAGCGGCACCGAAGAATGCGAAGCCTGCGCCACATCCGGCACAGGCGCCGTCAAAAGATACGTCACCTTCGTCTGCGCCTCGGTCGAAGAGACGGCGGTGACCACAAGAGCGAGCGTGAGCAGGAGCGAAAGCCTTCGAGTCATGATGTCTCCTTGAGCGCGGCCTGAGGTCAAGCTGAGGTGGCGATTTTGCTCGGTGAGAGGAAGCCAGTCAACAAGTTCATCCCGCCGCGCGGTCGGCGGGGGCGGGGCGGGCTTCGGGGGGCCGGGACCCGTTTCCCGCTCACTATCAACGGACATCGCCCCGTCGATGGAGCCCAGCCACGCCGGGCCCGATGCGGCCACCATCCACGTGGTCCCCGGCCCCCCGAAGCCCGCCCCGCCCCCGCCGACCGCGCGCCGCCGATGTTAGATCACACGCTTGGCGCGCAGCTCGGCCAGCTCATGGGGACGGTAGCCGAGCTCGGCCAGGATCTCGTCGGTATGCTCGCCCAGCGTCGGCGCGCGGTGCCGGAATCGCCCCGGCGTCTCGGAGAGGTCCACCGGCATCGGCGCCAGCGGCGCGGGGCGGGGCAGCCCCGGATAGTCCGTGTCCTGGAGCAGCCCGGCCGCCCGCACGTGCGCGTCCTCCAGCACTTGTTGCGGAGCGTAGAGCGGCCCGGCGGGGATGCGCGCCGCATCGAGCGCCGCCAGCGCCGCAGCAGTGGTGCGCGCGGCCGTCCACTCCGCCATGCGCCTGGAGATGAGCTCACCGTTGTCGCCGCGCACCTTGTCGTCGCGGAACCGCGCGTCGGCAAGCCAATGGTCTTCGCCCATCAGCTTCGCCCACCGCGCGAACATCGGGTTGCCGATCGCGTAGGCGATGATCCAGCCGTCCTTCGTGCGAAAGACGTCGGAGGGCGCCGAGGTCTGGCCGCGGTTGAGCGTGGCCACGCGGTGGGGCGCGATGACCTGCTGCTCGACCAGCGTGGGGTTGTTGTACGCGATGGCGGTGCGGAGCAGCGCGCCCTCGACCTTCTGGCCGCGGCCGGTCTTCTGTCGCGCCATCAGGGCGGCGAGGGTACCGAAGGCCGCGAGGGAGGCCGTGCCGCAGTCGACCCAGGCGACGGCGGCGCGCATCGGCTGCTCCGGCGTACCCGTCAGGTACGCCGAGCCGCACATGAGCTGGCCCACGCCGTCGAAGCCGTGCTTGTGACTCCAGGGCCCGCCCGCACCGAACGCCGTGACCGTCGTGAGAATGATGTCCGGCTTCACGCGGCGGAGGGACTCCAGGTCGAGGCCGAGGCTGCGCAGCACCTCCGGCGGCAGGTTCGCGACCACGACGTCCGCCGTCGCCACCAGCTTGCGGACGATCTCGCGTCCCTCGCCGGAGGCGGGGTCGAGGGTCATCGCGCGCTTGTTGCGGTTCATCACCAGGTACATCGCGCCCACGTCGTCCGCGCCCACGGGCGCCACCGTGCGGTCCTCGCCGCCGCCGATCCGCTCCACGCGGATGACATCGGCGCCGAGGTCGGCCAGCAGCGCGGCGCAGTACGGCCCCGCGATGTACCGGCCGAAGTCGAGGACGCGGATGCCCGCCAGAACGTCGCTGTTCCGCTCGCTGCGCTCGCTCACTGCCGTCCCTCCCACTCGCCCGCGCGTTACCGGCGAGCGATTCTACCGCGACGCGCGCGAGGCGTCCGCTCCGCTATAGTGAGAGCCGCATGTACGTCGACCGCCAGCTCTGGTCCTTCACCGC
>CAYQQT010000228.1:0-6508 GCA_964419375.1 uncultured bacterium | reverse complement strand
GGCACGTCCTCGGGCTGCCAGCCGAAGGCGGCGAACTCCCGCCGGCGCCCCTCGCTCACGGCGCGCCCGAGGTCGGGGTCCTCGTGCTCCGTGAAGTACTGGAAGGGCGCGGTGGCGCCCCACTCCTCGCCCTGGAACAGCAGCGGCACGTAGGGCGGCATGAGCACGAGGGCGGCGGCGATCTTCAGGCGGCCCACGCTCATGAGATGGCTGCTGCGCTCGCCGCGCGCGCGATTGCCCACCTGGTCGTGGTTCTGCATGCAGTGCACGAAGCGCGCGGCAGGCAGCCCCTCCGGCGCGCGGCCGTGCGCGCGCTTGCGGTGCGCGGAGTACGCGCCGCGGTAGACGAAGGCGCGCTCCAGCGCTTCCGCGAGATGGCGCAGCGACTCGAAGTCCTCGTAGTAGCCCCGGCGCTCGCCGGTGAGCGCCACGTGCAGGGCGTGATGGAAGTCGTCGCTCCACTGCGCGTCGATCCCGTACCCGCCGCTCTCACGGCCGCGCACCACGCGCGGGTCGTTGAGATCGCTCTCGGCGACGAGCACGAGATGCCGCCCGAGCGCCGCCTCCAGAGCGTCCACCTCCGCGGCGAGCTGCTCGAGGATGTGGATGGCCGAGGTGTCGATGAGGGCGTGCACGGCGTCGAGACGCAGGCCGTCGGCGTGGTAGTCGCGCAGCCACATGACGGCGTTGTCGCAGATGAAGCGGCGCACGCCGTCGCTGCCGGGCCCGTCGAGGTTCACGGCGTCACCCCACGGCGTGGCGTAGCGGTTCGTGAAGTAGGGCCCGAAGCGGGCGAGGTAATTGCCGCTGGGGCCGAGGTGGTTGTACACGACATCGATGAGCACGGCGAGCCCGCGCGCGTGGCAGGCATCCACCAGGCGCTTCAGCCCCTCGGGGCCGCCGTACCCGTGATGGGGCGCGAAGAGATCGACGCCGTCGTAGCCCCAGCCGCGCGTTCCGGGGAACTCAGTGACGGGCATGATCTCGACGTGGGTGACGCCGAGGTGCCTGAGGTGATCCAGCCGCGCGATGGCCGCCTCGAACGTCCCCTCCGGCGTGAAGGTGCCGACGTGCAGCTCGTAGATGACGCCCGAGGCCAGCGGCGGCGCCTGCCAGCCACTGTCCGTCCAGGCGAACGTATCGTGGTTCAGCACGCGTGAGACGCCTTGCACGCCGGCCGGCTGCCACGGTGAGCGCGGGTCGGGCAGGGGATCGCCGCCGTCCACGCTGAAGCGGTAATCGCTGCCTGCGGGCACGGGTGCCGTGCTCGTCCACCACCCGCGCTCGGCAGGCTCCATCGCCACCCGGCCCCACGCGAGCACGAGGTCGACGCACGCAGCATCGGGAGCCCAGACACTCAACGATTTCGTAGAGGCAGCGGGGGTCGCCATCGCAAGCGCGTAGCCATAGCAAGAATGATGCCCGCCCGCGTAAGAATGATGCCCGCTTGGCGTACGGAGCGGCTCCGCCGAATCCGTCCCGCTCTGCCATCTCTCGCGCTGCCGCCGCCGGGAACGACACGCTCGCTTTTACAATTCGTTCGGTCGTCATGGCCGCGATCGGCGCCGTCGCGGCGGAGTCGCGGTGGGCGCTTTCAGGATGGCGCCGAGGTCGGCGCCCGGCGAGCGCCGCAGCAACGCCCACAGGTCGCCCACCGCGCGCACGCGGTCAGGCAGGGTGCGGATCGTGAAGTGGCGGCGATCGACGCCCGCGTGGACCTCGTCCCACGTGAGCGGCGTGGACGCGCCCGCGAGCTGCGTGGCGCGCGCGCTGTACGCGGTCGCAAGCGTCTTGCCGCGGATGTTCTGCAGACAATCGAGGTAGACGGTTCGTCCGCGCCCGTTGACGGCGCGCTGGACCGTCGCCACGCGCGGGTGCCTGTCGGCGACGATGGTGGCGATGATCTCGCAGAAGAGGCGGCCCGCCTCGAACCCGGTCCGCGGCGGCAGCGGGATGTAGACGTGCAGCCCCTCGGCGCCGGAGGTCTTCGGCATCGAGGGCGTGCCGAGGTGCTCGAGCTCGTCGTGCACCCACCGCGCGACGTCGAGGACGGTGGCGAAGGGCACGCCGGGCATGGGATCGAGGTCGAGCACGACGTGGTCGGCGAAGTCGAGCGACGGCACGCGCGACAGCCACGGGTCCTGCGAGACGACCGCCATCTGCGTCATGTGAAGCAGGCTCGCGAGGGAGCCGCCGACGAGCCGGCTCGGCACCTGCGTGTCACCGGCCAGGCGCTCCACGCGCACGCCCGGCGGCACCGCCTCGGGCGCGCGCTGCTGGTAGAAGGCCCGTCCGTCGACGCCGTTGGGGAAGCGCCGCATCACGAGCGGCCGGTCCGCGATCGCAGGCAGGATGTACGGCGAGGCCCACACGTAGTACCGCATCAGCTCGCCCTTCGTGATCCCCGCCGCCGGCCAGAACACCTTGTCCAGGTTCCCGACCTCCAGCCGCACCCTATCGGGCAAGGTCACCACCCCGTCCCCGCCACGAGCCTCGAGCTCGACGAGCCGATCCATCACCCCCTGTAGTTCCCGGGCGACGGGCGGTGTGGGGGCTGGAAGCCGGGGAACCGGCGTGACCGCTGCGGCTGTCCGCCGTCGGGGGGTCTGGGGGGCCCGTTCGAGGCCCCCCAGGTCCAGCGGGCTGGGCGGCTCGCGGCGCACGTCGTGTGGCCTCACGTCTTCACGGACCCCGAGATACTTTGGGTGGCGGAGCCTGCGATCGTCTGTCCATTCTGTGAAGGCGACTTCCACCACAAGGTCAGGTAGCACCCAGTGCGGACGCTCGTTGGCTGGCGGCCGGGAGCGAAAAGGGCAGCGGGTGCTGGCGCGCTCTTCGAGGCGCCGGGCGAGGCGGTCGAGCTCGGCGCCGGTGAAGCCGGTACCCGTGTGGCCGATGTACTCGAGGGCGCCGTCCTCCCACACGCCGAGTAGCAGCGCGCCGAAGTGGGCGCGGGAGCCTCGGGGCTCCGTCCAGCCGCCCACCACGCATTCCTGACGGTGCAGGATCTTGAGCTTCCGCCATTCGGGGCTGCGCCGGCCGGGAGCGTAGCGGGAGTCGAGGGTCTTGGCCACGAGGCCTTCCCAGCCGCGCTCCGCCGCCCGCCGGTAGAGCTCGCGTCCGTCGCCGCGCACGAACTCGCTCAGCCTCAACGCGCCGCCGGCCGTGCCCGCGAACATGCGCTCCAGGCGTGCGCGGCGCTCTATGAGCGGGAGATCCATGAGGTTCTGCGCACCCTCGCGCAGGATGTCGAAGGCGATGAGCGCCACCGGCTGGTGGCTCGCGTGAGCGGCGACGGCGCGCTCGCCGGTGAGGTGGATGCGGCCCTGCAGCCGCTGGAATCCTGCCGGCTCGCCCTCGGCGTCGAGGGCCACGATCTCCCCATCGAGGACGACGCCCGACGTCAGGTGCCGCGAGAAATCGCGGAGCGGCCGTACGAGATCGGGAAACTGCGCGGTCTTGTCGTTGCCCAGGCGCGACCACAACCGGACGGCCGACGCGCCTGCGCCGGGCTCGAGGGAGACCAGGGTCCGGATGCCGTCGTATTTCGGCTCGTAGACGAGCCGGTTACTGACGAGCGGCGCCTCCGCCAGGGCGGCGAGCATCGGGCGCGGCAGGGGCGGCGTGGCGTGTGGCATCGCGGTTGCTCCCAGTGTAGGCATGGCCGAGGGTCAGCCGCGCGACGAACCATCACCGGACAGTGTCATGCACCAGTTCCCGGTGAACCGCGGGATGGCCATCGTGCTCGTCATCGAAACGACGTGCTGGTACTCGGGCCTGCTCCAGGCGGCGCTCGCGCGCATCACGCTCGAAGGACAGAACTAGCCTTTCGTTCCCCGCCTCGTCGTATCGGCAACGATTTTGCTACGTGCTACGCCAGGCACGGGAGGTGCTTGCATGAAGGCGACGGACCTACTGAAGAAGCAGCACAAGCAGGTGAAGGCCCTGTTCAAGAAAGTGGAGAAGACCGAGAATCCCCGTGAGCGGCGTCGGCTCATGGAGCAGATCGAGCAAGAGCTGAAGATGCACAGCAAGATCGAGGAGCAGATCTTCTACCCGGCGGTGCGCGGTATCGAGACCGAGAAGGCCGAAGAGATGGTCATGGAGGCCCTCGAGGAGCACCACGTGGTCGACCTTGTGCTCATCGAGCTGCCGCAGGTCAACCCGGACGACGAGCGGTTCCACGCCAAGATGACGGTGCTCTCCGAGCTCGTCGAGCACCACGCCGGCGAGGAAGAGGAAGAGATGTTTCCGATGGCGGAGAAGAAGCTCGGCACCGAGGAGCTGAAGGCGCTCGGAGCGCGCATGGAAGAGATGGCTGGCACCGGCGGGCGCGGGCGCAAAGCCGCCTGATGCGCCGGCTCGTCGGGCCGGCCCCGGCGCTTCTTCGAGGGCCCGCCCGGACGGGGTCCCAGGGCGGCGGCGCGCGTCAGCGGCGCGGCGGCGCCTTCTTCGGCGCCATCAGCCCGTTGAGGGCGAGGCGGCCGCCGTCCACGTAGACGGTGGTGCCGGTCATGTAGGAAGACATGTCGGAGGCGAGGAAGACGGCGACCTCGCCGATCTCCGAAGGCTCGGCCACGCGCTGCATGGGCGTGCGGGCGTAGACGGTGTCGCGCCACTTCTTGTTCTTCAGCAAGTGGCGCGTGAGGCCGGTGACGACGGTGCCGGGGCCGATGGCGTTCACCCGGATGTCGTAAGGAGCGAGCGAGATCGCCATCGCCTTCGTGAGCTGGCGCACGCCGCCCTTGGTGGCCGCGTAGGCGGCGGACTCCGGCCGCGCCACCTCCGCGTTGACGGACGACAGCGTGATGATGACGCCGCCGCGTCGCCGCCGCGCCATGCGGCGGGCGGCCGCCTGCGCGACGAGGAACGTGCCCTTTAGGTTGACATCGATGATGCGGTCCCACGTTTCCTCGGGGATCTCGAGGAAGGGCATGATGGGCTCGATGGCCGCATTGGTGACGGCGATGTCGATGCGGCCCCACGCGCGGTCGATGGCCGCCAGCCCCTCCTCGACGGACGCGGAGCTGGACACGTCCATCGTGAGCGCGATGGCGCGCCCGCGCCCGAGGCTGCGCGCGGTGGCCGCCGCCGTCTTCGGATCGATGTCAGCCACCGCCACCCGCGCCCCCTCACGGTGAAAGGCGGCCGCGATACCCTGACCGATCCCCCGTCCGCCTCCGGTGACCAGCGCAACCTTATCCTTCAGCTTCATGGAATCTCCTGCTTCGCGCTGATTGACGTGGGGGGCCTCGACGGGCCCCCCACACCCCCCTCACCACGCAACACGAAGTCGGTTTCCATCGCCTGCTGCCCGTCGCGCGGGTAGAGCTGCGTGACGAGCGTGCGGTGGCCGGGCGCGGTGACGCGGACGTGGAGATGGGGGGGCCGGCCGGGATAGCGGCCGGGCGCCACCGTCTCGTAGCGATAGCGCCCCTCGCCGTCGGCGCGCTGGGTCGCGCGCAGCGCGTCCTGGTACTCGCCCTTGGCATCGGCCGACCACCATTCGACGCGGGCTCCCGGCAAGGGCGCGCAGCCGGCCGCGGAGCGCACGACGCCGTTCACGGTGAGTCCGCGGCCGGTGCTCGGGCGCTCGGGCGCGTTGGGCGTGTAGAAGGGGCCGAGAGCATCGGCAGGCGTGGGCGTGCACGGACGCTGCGCCGACGCGGGAGCGGCGAGGAGGAGAGCGACGACGAGCAGACCGAGTATGCGCATGACCGGCATGGTGCGAGAGGGGCGACGGGAAATCAAGCGGATGTCACGGAATGCTAGAATTCGCCCACGATGAGCGACGATGTGATCGAGGAGCGCCACGGCTTTGCCGGGGCGCTCCGAGCGTCGGGGGGTGTGGGGGGCCATGTCGGGGCCCCCCACGTAATCAACCACGTGATGGCCGCAGTGGCGGCGCTGGCGGGAACCATCGAGCGTGCCGCCGCCGACCTCTCGCTGGCCGAGGAGCCTTCGAACTTCGCCGCGGCTCTCGAGCAGGCGGCGCCCGATGAGTGAGGGCGGCATCGCGGACCTCACGCTGAGCGACGTCGCCGAAGCCATCCGCCTGCGCAAGACCTCGTCGGTGGAGGCGACGCAGGCGTGTCTGCACCGTATCGCGCGCTTCGACCCCGCGCTGCGCGCGTTCATCACGGTGGACGCCGAGGGCGCGCTGGCGGCGGCGAAGGCGGCGGACGCAGCACCGCGCGCGCGCGGGCCCCTGCACGGTGTGCCCGTGGCCTTCAAGGACCTCTGCCACGTGCGCGGCCTGCCCACGTCGTGCGGCACGAAGACGGCGGAGTACTTCAGCGCGGATCCCGAGTGCACGGCGGTGGCGCGCTCGCGCGACGCGGGCGCCATCGTCCTCGGCAAGCTGAACATGACGGAGCTCGCGCTGGGGCCGTTCGGCGACAACCTCCATCACGGTGACGTACAGAATCCGTGGAAGCCCGGCCACGCGCCGGGGGGCTCCAGCAGCGGCTCGGCGGCGGCGGTGGCCGCGCGGCTGGCGTTCGGCGCC
>CAYQQT010000227.1:5386-6511 GCA_964419375.1 uncultured bacterium | reverse complement strand
GTGTTCCGGCGCATCGGGCTGCCGGTGGCCGTGTTCGGGCCGCGGCCCTGGAACCTGGGCGCCGCCGACGAGTACATCACCATCGACGACTACCTCGACACCATCCGCGTCCACGCGCTGAGCGCGCTCGAGTTCCTCTCGCGCGCGTAGGAGGACACGCCCATGCCAGCCATCACCATTCCGGCCACCACCGCGCGCGCGATCACGCTGCAGGCGGGCCAGACGCTGCGCATCATCAACGTCGAGGGCGGGCAGGTGGCCGACTTCATCGCCTTCAACGCCGACGACATGCACGAGGCGATGAGCACCATGCACACGGTGGTGTCGATCGGCAGCCTCTTTCCCAAGCTGGGCGACCGCCTGCGCACGAACCGGCGGCGCCCCATGCTGGAGATCGTCCGCGACGACACCGGCCGCCACGACATGATCATCGCCGCCTGCGATCCGTGGCGGTACGAGTACGACTTCAACGTGAAGGGCCACCGCAGCTGCTCCGACAACTACCTGGAGGTGCTGCAGCCCTGGAAGATCGAGCGGCACCAGCTTCCGCATCCGGTGAATGTCTTCCAGAACATGCGCTATCCCGAGGGCCGGGTGGAATTCGACGCCTCCCTCGCCAGGCCGGGGCACGTGGTGGAGCTGAAGGCCCTCATGAACGTCGTGGCCGGGGTCAGCGCCTGCCCCATGGACCTGAACCCCATCAGCAACTTCAAGACGCGGAGCCTCGCCATCGAGGTCCTGTAGGAGGAGCGTCATGCCCACCAACAAGCTCATCCGGGCCCAGGGCCTGTCCGAGCCCATCAGCCACTACACCGATGCCGTCGTGGCTGGAAAGACGGTGTACGTCTCGGGCCAGGGCGCGCTCGACGTGCAGGGCAAGCTCGTCGGACGCGGCGACGTGGCCGCGCAGACGCGCCAGGTGCTCGACAACATGAAGCTTGCCCTCGCCGCCGCCGGTGGCACCCTCGACGACGTCACGAAGGTAACCGTCTACCTCAAGAACGTCGACGACCGTGCCAAGGTCAACGAAGTCCGGAAGGAATACTTCAAGGACAACAAGCCCGCGAGCACGCTGCTCGAGATCAGCCGCTTCGCCATCGACGGCATGCTGATCGAGATCGAGGC
>CAYQQT010000227.1:0-5286 GCA_964419375.1 uncultured bacterium | reverse complement strand
CGCTGCTCGAGATCAGCCGCTTCGCCATCGACGGCATGCTGATCGAGATCGAGGCCGTCGCCGTCCTGAAGTAGCCTCTGCGGACAACCGGGATCATTCACGAGCGGTGGTCGGCTTCGGGGTGCGAGGGCCACGTGGATGGTGGCCGCTTCGGACCCGTGGCGGCTGGGCTCCATCGCCGCGCCTTGTCCGCTCCTGGTGAGCGGGAAACGGGTCCCTGCACCCCGAAGCCGACCACCGCTCGTGAATGATCCGTTCCGAAGCGCTACTTCAGTATGGGCGTCGAGCGGCGGACTTGCACGGCGGTGACGATGGTGAGGAGCATCGCCACCGCCGCCACCACGAAGACCGTACGCGGCTCGCCGCGGTCCATGAGCCAGCCGAAGAGGAGCGGCGTGAGCGCCGAGCCCGCATCGAGGCCGGAGTACACGAAGCCGTAGACCTTGCCCGACGCGCCGGGCGGCGTGGCGCCGCGCACGAGCATGTCGCGCGACGGCTGCGTGCAGCCGAGGGAAAACCCCACGAGTGCCATGACGCCCGCGATGGAGGCGGCGGGCATCGCCCCGCTCGCGATCGTAAGCGCGAACGCCGCCGCGGCCGCCGCCCCCGTGACCGCGACGACGTCGTGGCGGCGCGTGTGGTCGGCGAGGACGCCGCCCGTGAGAATGCCGGTGGCGGAGCCGACGAGCAGCGCGGTGAGCGCGCCCGTGGCCAGCGCGAGCGGGACGTCGTAGATGGCCACGAGGGCGGTCACCGCAAACGCCTGCAAGCCGATGAACGCCGTCGCGATGAGCGCGAAGAAGACGAAGGCCACGAGGATCGGCGTCGCCAGCAGCAGGCGCACGCTCGAGTGCCAGCCCGCGGCCGCCGCGGCGGCTCGTTGGCGGCGGTCGGTCAGCACGTGCGTCTGCGAGAGGAGGCCGAGCGTGACCACCACGCCGGCGGCTCCCACGAGCATCAACGCGGCACGCCAGCCGACGAAATGGCTGAGCGCGACCACGGTGACCGGTGCGGCCGCCCAGCCGAGGTTGCCCGAGATGCCGTGCACGCTGTAAGCGCGCCCGACCCGCGTGGCGCTCACGGAGCCGTTCAGGATGGCGTAATTGGCCGGATGGAAGACGCAGTTGCCGAGGCCGGCGAGCGCGGCCAGCGGTACCAGGAACGCGTACGACGGGCTGAAGCCGGCGAGGCCGATGGCCGCCGCGAGCGTGCCCATCCCGCCCAGCAGCACCCGGGTGGCGCCGAAGCGGTCGACGACGAAGCCGGCGGCGGTCTGGCCGATGCCGGAGGCCGCGAAGAACACGCTCATGAGCAGGCCGAGCGCCACGTAGCTGACGCCGAGCTCCTCGCGCAGGATGGGGAACAGCGGCGGCAGCGCGAGCTGAAAGAAGTGGCTGACGAAGTGGCCGAAGCCGACGAGGCCGATGACTCGCACGTCGTCGCCCACGCCGCGCTCGAGAACGGCGGACGTCGCAGGAGGCATGCCCGCTACCGTACACTACGCGGCGATGCCTGAGCTTCCCGAAGTCGAGGCGGCGCGCGTGGCCGCGAGCGCGGTGGCCGTGGGACGCCGGATCACCGGCGTCATGTGCGCCGTCGATCCCATTGTCTTCGACCGCACACCGCCCGCGCGCGTGACGCGCGCGCTACGCGGCCGCCGCGTGCTCGCGGTGGGCCGGCACGGCAAGCACCTCTGGTTCGAGCTGGACCGGCGCCCGTGGCTGACGTGCCACTTCGGGATGACGGGCGGCTTCCACACGCCGGGGGCAGGCACGGTCAAGCTCATCTCGAGCGGCAGAAAGAAGAAGCCGCCGCAATGGCCGCCGCGCTTCACCAAGCTGCACCTGACGTTCGACGACGGCGGCGAGCTCGCGATCGCCGACGGCCGCCGCCTCGGACGCATCCGCCTGCGCCACGATCCGCCCCACGAGCCGCCCGTCAGCCTGCTCGGCTTCGACGCGCTGCACGACGTGCCATCGCTCGCGCGCTTCCGCGCCTTGCTCCGCGGCCGCTCCGCGCCGCTGAAGGCGCTGTTGCTGGATCAATCGTTCGCGGCCGGCGTGGGCAACTGGATCGCCGACGAGGTGCTCTACCAGGCGCGCCTCGCCCCCCACCGCCGCGCCGGCACCCTCACCCCATCCGAAGTCGTACGCCTGCGCACCCGGATCCGATCCGTCATCGCCACCGCCGTCCGTCTAGGCTCCGACAGCGACCGCTACCCAAGATGGTGGCTCTTCCACCAACGCTGGGGCCGAAATTTAAAAGCAATGACAGGCCGCGGAGAAAAAATCCGCCACGACACCATCGCAGGCCGCACCACCGCCTGGGTCCCGTCCGTGCAGCGCTGATCCAGTCAGTCGAAGCCGCTGATCCGACTCAGAGGTTGTGAATTTATCGCGGAACCGGGATTTGGGAGTACGGAAGATCGCGCAGTTACGCATCGCTCAAACCCCGTGTTCTCGATTCCTTCACAACCTCTCAGTCGAAGTCCGCGACCCCCCGGTAGGCGGGGGCGGGTCGGGCTTCGGGGTCCGGAGACCCGTTTCCCTCTCAACTCGGACTGCACAAGGCGTGTCGATGGAGCCCAGCCACCCCCGCTCCGAATCGGCCCCCATCCACGTGGTCCCGGACCCCGAAGCCCAACCCGCCCCCGCCGGGCCCGCAGCGCAGAAAACTACCGCTTGAGATCCCGCACAGCGTTGTCCACGTTCTTGCCAGCCTTCTCGACAGGCCCTTTGCCGATGATCTTGTCGTTATCGGTGGCGCGATCGATCTTCTCCCCGGCCTTCTGCATCGGTCCGCGATCGCATCCAACGACACCCAGACCCAGGAACAGCACCGCCGCCATCATTGCCGTAGCACGCCGTCTCATTTGCAGACCTCCACGAAGTAGTTGCAATAAGAACAGAGCAAGGGGCGTGCCGCTCACAGGCTGGCCAACCGAGGAGCGCCACGGCTTCGCCGGGGCGCTGCCGAGCGTGGGGGGATTGGGGGCCGTCGGGGCCCCCATCTAAATCAAATCGTTTGGCGGGCCCTTCGAGGCCCCCCATCAAACTAAACCGCGCTGATTTCCACCCGCGCCTCGAACGACGCCTGACCGGCGGAGAACGCGAAGACGTCCACGGCCTCGTCGGGCAGCGCGGGCGCGCCCGAGGTCAGCGTGTTGAGGCCGGCCCACCCGTCGCGCATCCAGACCGTCCCCGCCGGGATCTTGTCCGTCACGCGGGCGCGGGCGAGCATCTCTCCGCGCTCGTTGCGCAGACGCACGCCGGCGCCGTCGGTGACGCCCCGCGCGCCCGCGTCCGCGAGCGACATCCACACGTACGGCTCCGGATCGGCGCGCGCGAGCGTGGGGAGCGCGCGGCCGTGATCGTAGAAGCCGTGGAAGGCGGTGAGCGTGCGTCCCTGGCGCAGCATCAGGGGGAACGCCGACGCCGGCGCGTCCTCGTGCACGGGCAGCGCGGGCAAGCCAAGGCCGCGCGCGCGCTCGGAGACGAATTCGATCTTGCCGGACGGCGTGTCGAACTTCAGCGTCGGGTACGCGACATGCGAGATGCGCAGGGCGCGCATGCCGCCTTCGGCACGCAGCGCCGCCACCGTGGCGTGGCCCGTGGCGGGGTGATCGAGGATGGCGTCGATCACGCCGTCATCGCTCGCCCACGGAAAGAAGTCCGTCACCTCGAGCCGTCTCGCCAGCTCCCGCAGCAGCCACGTCGCCGAGCGCGCTTGCCCGGCGGGCTCCAGCATCTTCGGCATCAAGTAGAGATGCGTGTTGGTGGACTTGCAGCCCGTCTCCTCCAGCCACGCCGTGGCCGGCAGCACCACGTCCGCGAAGCGGCGCGCGGTGTCGTTGAGAAAGAGGTCGTAGCTCACCACGAGCTCCGCGCGCGCGAGGCCCTCTTCCACTGCGCCCGCATCGGCATAGGAGGACAGCATGTCGGTCCCCAGCAGCAGGAGCGCGCGCACCTGCCCGTCGCGCAGCGCCTCGGTGACGCGCGGCATCTGGTTGGCGATGTAGCGGCCGGGCGGGCGCCGGTCGATCGCGAGCATGTCGTGGTTGAGCCCCTGGCCGTGCGAGGCGCTGCCGTGGCGCGGCCCGAGGCCGCCGCCGGGGATGCCGAGGTTGCCGGTGAGGGCGGGCAGGCAGCCCACCGCGCGCCCGCCCTGCCAGCCGTGGGCGCCCTTGTGCATCGAGCTGCCACCGAGCACGATCATCGCCGGCTTCGTCGCCGCGTAGCGGCGCGCGAGCGCCACGATGCGCTCGGCGGCGATCCCGGTGATGGACGCCGCCCACGCCGGTGAGAACGCGCGCACATGCGCGGCGAGCGCCTCGAAGCCAATGGTGTAGCGCGACACGAACGTGGCATCGTGGAGGCCTTCCGCGACGATCACGTGCATCAGCGCCAGCGCGAGCGCGGCATCCGTCCCGGGACGGATCACCAGCGTCTCGTCGGACTGCGCGGAGGCTTCCGTCTGCCTGATGTCGATCGTGGTGACATGCGCGCCCCGCCGGCGCGCGGCGGCGAGGTGGCGTCCCGTATTCGGCTGCGAGGCGAGATTGGCGCCCCACAGGATGATCATCTCCGCGTGGGCGCCCATGTCTTCCTTGGTGTTCGATTCCAGAATTCCCGTGAGCCCGAGGCCGAAGGCGCCGAGGCCCCAGCAGATCATGGTGGGGCTCCACCACTGGCAGCCGTACAGATTGGAGAAGCGGCGCAGGAGCTGCGAGGCGATGCGGGTGCCGTAGTTGTTGGCGAAGAGGCCGTGCCCGGACCACGCGCCCACCGCTTGGGGGCCCACTGCGCGCATGCGCGCGACCACCAGGTCGAGCGCCTCGTCCCAGCTCGCGCGACGGAAGTCGTCGCCGCGCCGGGTGCGTACGAGCGGGTGGAGCAGGCGCGCCGGGTTGCCGATGATCTCGCGCGAGGCGTGACCGCGAATGCACAGAAAGCCCGCGCTGTCGGGATTGTCGGGATCCCCGCTCACCTTCGTCACGCGGCCGTCGTCGATCTGCACGAGCATCCCGCACAGCGTCGGGTGGCAGTTCATCGGGCACATGGTGCGGATCACGGCGACCTCACCGGCAGCCTCATCGTGGCATAGTATGCCAGCCACACATGACGCCCACGGTGTTGATCGTTCCAGGCTGGGGAGATTCCGGGCCGGGCCACTGGCAGACGCTCTGGCAGGCGGCGCATCCCGGGTTTTGCCGCGTCAAGCAGCGCGACTGGGAGTACGCCGTCCGCACAGCGTGGGTGGACGCGCTCGCGGACGCCGTGCGTGAAG
>CAYQQT010000226.1:0-6525 GCA_964419375.1 uncultured bacterium | reverse complement strand
CGTCGGAGAGTAACAGCCGCGCGTAGTCGCCGATGGGGCTGTCGAGAACGGCCGGCGCCGCGAGCTCGCGCGCGAGCGGGGCGGGATCGCCGCGCTGGTAGGCCTCCACCGCCGGGGCCACCGTCGCCGGCAGCGTGACGGCGCGCGCGGGGGTTACGGCATGGGAGGCGGCAGGCCCAGCCAGCACGCACGCGAAAGCGAGGGCACCGAGGACGGTCGGCTCCAGCGTGCGCGGGCGCCGGAGCTGGCGCCGCGTATACAGGATCCGCTGCAGCGCGGTGATGTTGGCGAGGACGGCGAGCACCCAGAGGGCGGGCTCCATGAGGCCGAAGAGGGCTCCCGCGATGAGACAGATCATCCGCTCCGGCCGCTCCATGACTCCCACGTTACACTCGATGCCGATCGACTCCGCGCGCGCCTTCGTGTAGCTGACCATCACCGATCCCACGAGCCCGGCCATCGCCACCAGTGCCCCGCGCGCGTGCGGCGCGCGCGCGAAGAAGACCACGATGCCGAGCAAGACCACGAGGTCGGAATAGCGGTCGATGACGGAGTCGAGGAAGGCGCCGAAGGCCGTGACCTGGCCCGAGGCGCGGGCGAGGGAGCCGTCGAAGAGGTCAAAGAGCCCCGCCAGGATCAACAGCATGCCCGCGCCCCGTGTGTGGCCGGCGATGAAGGCGGCGGCGGCGAGCAGGCTCACCGCCAGGCCCATCACCGTGAGGTGATTGGGGCGCAGGCGCAGGCGGAAGAGGCCGCGCCCCACAGGGTCGCTCCACGCGCGCACGTCGTCGCGGTAACGGCCCAGCATGGCTACACGGCCTGCACGAGCGCGTGCTCGAGGGCGGCGCGCACCCGCTCCCCGCCCTCACCGTCGTCGAGCTTGTCGCCCTTGCGGTCCTGCACGTAGAAGGTGTCGAGCACCTGGTCGATCTCGGTGGCGATGCGCGCGCTCACGATGTCGAGGCCGAGCCCCGCGAGCGTGCGCGTGATGAGGTAGAGGAGGCCGAGGCGGTCGGGACACTTGATCTCCAGCACGGTGGCGGCGTCCGAAAGCCGGTTGTCGATGGCGATCTTCGGGCGCGAGTAGGCCGGCGGCGCCGCCGCGCGCCCCGAGCGCTCCCGCCGGCGCTCGAGCAGCGCCGCCACCGACTCCTCACCCGCGAGCACCGCGCGCAGGGCGTCGAGGGTCCGGCTCCACTGCGCGGGCGACGTCACCGCCTCGCCGGTAGGGTCGTTCACCTGGAAGGTGTCGATGGCGACGCCGTCCGCGCGCGTGCTGATCTGCGCGGATATGATATTGACGCCGTGCGCGGCCAGTGTGCCCGCGATGAGTGAAAAAAGTCCCGGCTGGTCCTGGGTTACGACCACGAGATCTGAAGAGCCCAGATCTCTGTGGTGGAAGAGCTCGGTGGCGAGGGGCGCCGCCTCCAGCCGCGCCACCAGCCGCAGGTGCTCGGCCATGCGCTGCACGCTCGTGCTCGCCAGGTACCGGTCGGGCACCATCGCGAGGTGCGCATTCACCGCTTGCAGGCTCACCTCCTCCTTCACCGCCTCGCGCAGGCGCGTGGCGAGCTGCGTGCGGCTCGGCTTGTCCACGCGCCCGCCCGTCAGGTGCGCCAGCGTGCGCGCGTACAGCTCGTGGAGGATGCGCGCCTGCCAGCCCGTGAGCACGCCGGGGCCCACCGCGCGCATGTCCGCGTAGGTGAGCAGGTACAGCATGCGCAGCCGCTGGGGATCGCCCACCGTCGCCGCGAAGTCCGCCACCGTCCTGGGGTCGTCGATGTCGCGGCGCTGCGCGATGTGCGACATCGTGAGGTGGTGAGCGACCAGGAATTCCACGAGGGCGGCGTCGGCGGGCGGCAGCCCGATGCGCGCGGTCAGCTCCTGGATGAGCGGGATGCCCTTGGCGACGTGGCCGTGCCCCTTCGCCTTGCCGATGTCGTGCAGGAGCATGCCGAGCATGAGCAGCTCGGGCTTGTCCACTTCGTTGAACACGTGGGCGGCGCCCTCGGACTCCGCGGATTGGCCGGGGGCCAGGGCTTCCAGATGCTCGACGGCGAGCAGCGAGTGCTGATCCGCGGAGAACTTGTGGTAGACGTCGTACTGCACCAGGCACGTGAGGCCGCCGAACTCCGGCAGGTAGCGGGCCAGCAGCCCCAGCTCGTGCATCTCCGAGAAGGTCAGGGCCGCCCGCCCCCAGCTCCGGCAGATGTCCAGGAAGAGGTCGCGCACGGCGGGCGAGCGCCGGAAGTCGTCGTCCACGACGTCGAGCGACTCCTCCACGGTGCGCTCGAGGTCGAGCGACAGCTCGCAGCCGAGCCGGTGGAGATGCCAGAAGACCTTCATGATCCGCACCGGCTCCGCGCGCAGCGCGCGCGGGTCGCGGTCGGCCAGGTGCAGGCGCCCGTCGAAGAAGACGAGGCCGTCCGCGAGCGCCTGCTGGCGCTGCCGCCGCTCGGCGGAGCCGCGGCGGGAGAGCGTCTCCTGGCAGCGCGCGATGAGCCGGCGCGAGAGCCGGTGGATGACGCGCGCGTGCAGGTAGTAGTCGTGCATGAAGCGCTCGACCCCCAGCACGTCGCCGTCGTTTTCGTAGCCGAGGTTCTTGGCCAGGCGCGGTTGCAGGTCGCGGCTGAGCACGTCGTTCTTGTGGCCGGAGAAGAAGTGCAGCTCGTTGCGCACCCGCCACAAAAAGGTCAGGGCGGCGTCGGCGGACGCCTGCTCGCGGGCGGTGATGAGGCCCTTGCTCTCCAGCTCGCGCAGCGTGCGCGCCCCGAACTTCGCCGTGCCCAGCCACATCGCCGTGTGCATGTCGCGCAGGCCGCCCGCCGACTCCTTGATGTTGGGCTCGCCGATGTACGGCGAGGCGCCGAACTTGCGGTAGCGCTGGTCACGCTCGGCGAGCGTCTGCGCGAGGAACTGCTCGAAGTCGTGACGGTAGACGTTGTCGCGCAGGACACGGCCGAACTTCGCGAAGAGCCGGCGGTCGCCCTCGATGAGCCGCGCCGCCTGCATGGAGGTACGGCTGGGAAAATCGGTGCGCGACATCGCCACGCAGTCCTCGAGCGAGCGCAGGCTGTGACCGACCTGCGAGCCGAGATCCCACAACGTATACAGAAGCTCCTGCGTCACGCGCTGCACGAAGGGCGACAGCTCCTCGTCGTACACGACCATGAGATCGATGTCGGAGGAGGGATGCAGCTCGCTGCGGCCGTAGCCGCCGAGCGCGACCACCACGAGCGGCGTGGGCGGCAGCCCCGCGCGCTCGGCGTCGCCGGCGTTCAGGCGGACGAGCGAGCGCACGAGGTCGTCGATGAACCCCGCGTGCGCGCGGACGGACTCCTGGCCCGAGGCTCCTTCCGTGTGCATCAGCTTGAGGGAGTCGAGTCCCTCGGCGAGCGCGGCACGGAAGAAGTCGAGGCGAAGGCGTCGCCGGTCCTCGGCGCGGTCGGCCTGCGCCTCCGCGCGCCGGGCCCGGCGATAAAGGTCCGGCGCCATGACGCTGCCGAGCGTACCAGCCCGCGCCGATTAGTGTCAACGTGACGCAGACTTAAGCCGGATTATTCATGAGTGGAGATCGCGCCTGGCGACGGGTCCTGTCGTTGGGGTCGCTCCCCGCGGGCCCGGCTCCGCCACCCGCTCCCCTGATCGCAGTGCTTCGCACTGCGGTATCGAGGAGCGCCACGGCGTTGCCGGGGCGCTACCGAGCGGAGCGTTGGGGGCTTGGGGGCCCGTCGAGGCCCCCATATAAGACAGGAAGGCGCGATCTCCACTCATGAATAATCCGGCTTAGGCCGTTCCCCGCCTTCGCGCGCAAAGCCCGCTACAATACGCCGGTGCGAAAACTGTGGCGCGCAGTCGTGGAAGCGACCACGCCGTACGAGGCGGGCAAGCCGCTCGAGGTTCTCGCCGCCGAGCTCGGCATGCACGATCTCGTGCGGCTGTCGGCCAACGAGAACCCGCTCGGCCCGTCCCCCCGCGTGGTGGAGGCGGTGCGGCGTGAGGCCACGCAGGTGCACCTCTATCCGGATGGAGGCAGCAGCGCGCTGCGCGGGGCGCTCGGGCGCACGCTCGGCGTGGCGCCGGAGCAGGTCGTCGTCGGCAATGGCGCCGACGAGCTGATCCTCCTCGTGGCGCTGGCCGCCTTCGAGGCCGGCGACGAGGTCGTGCTGCCGCATCCCTCCTTCGAGCCCTACGCGACGTCGGTCGACATCGCGGGCGCGCTCACCCGCAAGAGCCCCCTCGCGGGCTACGACACCAACCTCGACGACATGCGCGGGCGCGTCACGGAGCGCACGAAGGCCGTCTTCATCTGCTCGCCGCACAACCCCGCCACCACCATCGTGCGCAAGGCGCCGCTGGTCGCGTTCCTCGACTCGCTCGGCGCCGATCCGCCGCTCGTCGTCCTGGACGAGGCGTACTGCGACTTCTGTGACGACCCCGAGTACCCCGACGGCGTGGCGCTGCTCGCCCGCTACCCGCGTCTGGTCGTGCTCCGCACCTTCTCGAAGATCGCCGGCCTCGCCGGCCTGCGCGTCGGCTTTGCCGTGGGCTCCGTGGAGACGATCGACCGGCTCAACCGGGTACGCGCGCCCTACAACGTCAACCGCCTGGGGCAGGCGGCGGCCCTGGCGGCCCTCGAAGACGGCGCGCACGCGCGGCGCACGCGCGAGCTGGTGATCGAGGAGCGCGCCTTCATGAGCGCCGAGCTCACGAAGCGCGGCTTCACGTTCCCGCCCTCGCAGGCCAACTTCCTGCTCGTGCGCGTCCCCGACGCCGCGGGGCTGAGGGCGCGGCTGCTCTGCGCCGGCCTCATCGTGCGCGACGGCGCCGCCGTCGGGTTTCCGGGCCACCTGCGGATCTCGCTCGGCACGCGCGAGGTGAACGAGCGGCTGCTGCGCGTGTTGGATCAGCTCGCGTGAGGCGCGGCAGGACACTCGCCATCGTGCATCACCCCGACCGTCGCACCGACGTCGTCATGCCGTACGCGCCCGGCATCCTCGTCCACGGCGGCAGCCTCGTCTTCCTCTCCGGGGTCACCGCGGCCGCCGTATATCACAGCCATCCGCACCGCGACGATGAGTTCGACCTGCCGGCCACCATGCGCGAGCAGGCGGTGCTCGCGATGGAGAACCTCGGCAAGACGCTCGCCGCCGCCGGCTGCACCTTCGCCGACCTCGTGTCCGCCACGAGATTTCTCACCGACGTCGCGGAGCAGGACGACCTCAACCGCGTGTGGGCGAAATACCTCGACGGCCACCTGCCCACCACGACCACCGTCGAGGTCTCCCGCCTCGCCACCCACGCGCGCTGCAAGATCGAGATTTCCGCCGTGGCGGTGCGAGGTGAGCCGCGTCGCGCGGCGAGCCGAGCGAAATCCACAAAGGCTCTGCGAGGTGAGCCGCGCCGCGCGGCGAGCCGAGCGAAAGACAAAAAGAAGGTTCAGCCCACCAACCCGTCGAAACGGTCGACACCGCGCGGCACACCCGCAGTCCGCCGCCGTAAGGCCTGATGCCGACGTTGGGCTTCGTCGGCCTCGGCGCCATGGGCGGCCGCATGGCCGGGCGCCTGATGGCCGCCGGCTATCCGGTGATCGGCTACAACCGCACCGCGCAGAAGGCGGCCGCGCTCGTCGAGGCCGGGATGACGCTGGCGCCATCCCCGCGCGCCGTCGCCGAGGCGAGCGAGGCGGTCTTCAGCATGGTCACCGACGATGCCGCGCTGCGCGCCGTCGCCCTCGGCCCCGACGGCGTGGTGGCGGGGCTGGCCGCGGGCGCCACCTTCGTGGAGATGAGCACGGTGAGCCCCGCCCTCGTGCGCGAGCTGGCGGCGGCGGTGGCCGCGCGCGGAGCGGCGTTGCTCGACGCGCCGGTGTCGGGCAGTACCGTCACCGTCGAGCAGGGGCAGGCGTCGATCGTCGTCGGCGGTGATCCGCACGTGCTCGAGCGCGTGCGGCCCTACCTGCTCGCCATCGGGCCCACGGTCACGCACGTGGGCCCCCTGGGTCTCGCCAAGACGATGAAGATCGCCATCAATCTCGGTCTCGCCGTGCAGATGCTGGCCTTCAGCGAGGCCGTCCTCCTCGCCGAGAAATCCGGCATCGCGCGCGAGCGCGCCGTGGAGGCGATATTGAAATCGGTGGTGGCGTCGCCGATGGTGAAGTATCGCGGCCCTCTCGTCCTCGACATGCCGCAGCAGCCGATGTTCGACGTGCCCATGATGCAGAAGGACATTCAGCTTGCGCTCGACCTCGGCCGGTCGCTCGGCGTGACCCTGCCCGTGACCGCCCTCACGCAGGAATACCTGACGATGGCGCGCGGGCTCGGCCTCGGCGCCTACGACTTCTCCGTCGTCTTCGACGTGCTGGCGTCGATGAGCGGCCTGCCCCCCAGTCACAAGAAGAGCTGACCGCCGCCGCTGACACAATCGAAGTTCACCCACCTGGATTCGGCGGGGCGGGTCGGGCTTCGGGGTTCCGGGACCCGTTTCCCGCTCACTGGATCCGGGCGTGGCGTGTCGATGGAGCCC
>CAYQQT010000225.1:3128-6533 GCA_964419375.1 uncultured bacterium | reverse complement strand
GCTCGGCAGCACCCCGGCAAAGCCGTGGCGCTCCTCGATATTCCGACAGGCTCCTCTAGGCGGCGCGACGGGCGAGCAGGGTCTTCATCGTGGCCAGCAGGCGCGCGGTGTCGAGCGGTCGCGTGAGGTAGCCGTCGGCGCCGGCGTCGAGTGCTTGCGTGCGCTCCTCGCTGCCGGCGTAGGCCGTGACGTTGACCACGGGGATGGAGGCCGTGCGCGGCGACGATTTCAGCAGCAGGCAGAGATCGATCCCGGAGATGTCGGGCAGGTGAAGATCGAGAATGATGAGATCCGGAAGCTCGCCCGCCAGGCGCAGGCCCTCGTATCCCGTGGCGGCCTCCTTCACCTCGAAGTCCGCCTGCTGCAGCATCAGCCGCGTCGTGTAGCGGTTGGATTCCTGGTCGTCAACGACGAGGACGGTCGCCTTCGTGGTCATCGATCACCTCGAGCCGCCTATAGAAAGCATTTCCCTTGCCGCGCCCGCAACCTCCGGCCGCAGCAGGGAAAGGCTGGCCGGGGGCGCCTGCCGCACTGAAAAGTCCCATCCCCCTCTGGGAAAGAGATTGCCCAGGCCTCAGGCGATCTTGATGATTCCAGGTTCCACGGCCTTGAAGCGGTCGGACACCTGGGGATCGTGACCGGCGACGATCAGCTTCTCCGCCCCCGCCAGGCGGTGGATCGTCTCGAAGCCCGTGAGCATCTCGGGCAGGCTGGTCATGATCTGCACGGGCTGCCGCGTCTCCACGTTGTGGTAGAAGTGCGAGGCATCGGAGGTGAGGACCACCGTGCCGCGCGCGGTCTTGACGGTGACGATCTGCATCCCCGCTGTGTGGCCGCCGACGCGGTGCAGGCGGATGCCGGGCGCCACCTCGTGGTCACCGTCGAGGGCGTGCACGCGGTTGCCGTAGTTCAGCGTGACCAGGTGCGCGAGCGACTCCACGTTGGCCGACTGGCGGAACGCCGGCGCGGCGCCGAAGGAGCCGGTCCAGAACGCCATCTCGTCCCGCTGCATCCAGTACTCCGCGGAGGGGAAGAGGGTGTGCCCGGCCCAGTGGTCGTAGTGCAGGTGCGTGATGAGCGCCACGGGCACGTCGGCGGGCTTGATGCCCGCGCGCGCCACCATCGCCGCCGGGCTCACATAGTTGCGCATCCCCCGCGCCTTGGCGTCGTCCTCGAGGAATCCCGTATCCACGAGGATGGGCTGGGGGCCGCCCAGGATCAGCCACACGAAGTAGTGCAGCGTGAGGAGGTCGTGCGACGACTCGCGATAGAAGAACTGGCAGGCGGTCGTGTCCCGTTCGGCGTACTTGAGCGCGTACACTTCGTACATATCTCACCTCGCTGTCAGGAAAGGAGCAGGCCTTGAGCATACCGAAATCCGCAACGTCCGCGCGTAGTGAGGTCCGGGAGGTCGCCCCCAGGCTCATCGAGCTCACGGAGTCGCTCGTGTACGGCGACATCTGGGAGCGGCCCGGGCTGTCCAAGCGCGACCGCAGCCTGATCACCGTCGCCGCCCTCGTGGCCATGTATCGCGGCGACCAGCTTCCCGGCCATCTCGAGCGCGCGCTCGCCAACGGCGTGACGCGCGAGGAGATCGGTGAGCTCATCACGCACCTGGCTGTCTACGCGGGCTGGCCCACGGCGATGAGCGCGGGCCGCATCGCCAAGCGTGTGTTCGACGAGGTGAAGTCATGAACCTGGGATTCATCGGGCTGGGGACGATGGGGCGCCACATGGCGTCGAACCTGATCAAGGCGGGCCACGCCCTCGTGGTCCACGACGTCCGCCAGGAGGCGGCGGCGCCCCACGTGAAGTCGGGGGCGCGCTGGGCGGCCACCGCGCGTGCGGTGGCGGAGGCGAGTGACGTGGTCTTCACGTCGCTTCCGGGCCCGGCGGACGTGGAGGCGGTGGCCCTCGGTGACGAGGGCCTGCTCGCCGGCCTCGCGGCGGGCAAGGTCTATTTCGACCTCAGCACCAATGCGCCCGCCGTCGTGCGCCGGCTGCACGGCATATTTGCAGGCCGGTCCATCGCCATGCTGGATGCTCCCGTCAGCGGCGGCCCGCGCGGCGCGGAGTCGCGCAAGCTCGCCCTCTGGGTGGGCGGCGACGAGGCGGTCTTCACGAAGTACAAGCCCGTGCTGGATGCCATCGGCGACCAGGCGTACTACGTCGGCCCCATCGGCGCCGGCTCCGTCGCCAAGCTCGTCCACAACTGCGCGGGCTACGTCATCCAGACGGCGCTCGCCGAGGTCTTCACGCTCGGCGTGAAGGCGGGCGTCGATCCGTTGGCGCTCTTCAAAGCCGTGCGCCAGGGCGCGGGCGGTCGTACGCGCACCTTCGATCGGCTCGTCGATCAGTTCCTGCCGGGCCGGTTCGAGCCGGCCTCCTTCGCGCTGCGGCTGGCGCACAAGGACGTGTCGCTCGCCACCGCGCTCGGCCGCGAGCACAAGGTGCCGATGCGCCTGGCCAACATCACGCTCGAAGAGATGACGGAGGCGCTCAACCGCGGCTGGGGCGAGCGCGACTCGCGCGTGGCCATGCTCCTCCAGGAAGAGCGCGCCGGCGTCGAGATCCGCGTGGACCCCGAGGCCATCCGCCGCGCGCTGGAGGGCGGTTGATGTCTGCGGCGGGTACAATGGCGCTACTCGAGGAGGTGGCCATGAGCCTGTTCAAGCAGATCAGCCACGTGAGCATCACCGTCACCGACGTCACCAAGGCGCGCGAATTCTACTCGGGCCTGCTCGGGTTTCAGGAGATCCCGCGTCCCGCCTTCGACTTCCCCGGCCTCTGGTACAGCCTCGGCGGCGATCTGCAGCTGCACATCATCCTCAACGACCAGCTCGTCCGCCCCGCCGTCGAGCGCGAGAAGATCGTGGCGCGCTACCCGCACTTCGCGCTGTGGACCGACGACGCCGACGAGACCGCGCGCCAGATCGAGCAGCTCGGGCTGCCATGCCGCGACGTCATCTCGGGGCCTACGGGCTTGCGCCAGGTCTTCGTCAAGGATCCCGACGGCAACATGGTGGAGTTCCTCGGCCCCTCGAAGTCGGCGGGGACACGGCGCATGGAGACGCCGGCGGCGGAGACGCGCTGATGGCGAGCGACGGGCCGAAGACCGCGCTGGAGCTGGCAATGGAGCGGCTTCGGCAGAAGGACCGTGAGGCCGGCGTGGCCGAGCGGCCGCTCACCGACAAGCAGAAGGCGAAGATCGCCGAGATCAGGAACTTCTACGACGCCAAGCTGGCCGAGCGCGAGATCCTGCACCAGGCCGCGCTCCGCAAGGCACAGAGCCACGAGGAAATCGCCAAGCTCAACGACGAGCTAGCCCAGGACCGCGACCGCCTCAGCCGCGAGCGCGACCGCAAGATCACCGAGGCCCGAGGCTCGGCCTGAAGAACATGGGGG
>CAYQQT010000225.1:0-3028 GCA_964419375.1 uncultured bacterium | reverse complement strand
GGGCCCCCAATCCCCCAACGCTCGGCAGCGCCCCGGCAAGCCGTGGCGCTCCTCGATTTCCCAAGCCCCGGCCGGTCTCCGCCCCCCTCGATGTCAGCCCCGGCGCGCCAGTGGCCCTCGCAGCAGCTGGCCGGGTAGCGCGCCTGTGTGCTTGCCGTCGCGCAGGAGCACCTCGCCGTTGACGATGGTGGCGGCGATGCCGCGCGTGCGCTGCACGAGGCGGCGGGCGCCGGCAGGCAGATCGTCCACCACCTCCGGCATCTCGGCCGAGATCGTGTCGGGATCGAAGACCATGAGATCGGCGGCCATCCCTTCCCGGATCAGGCCGCGGTCGTGGAAGCCCCACAGCGTGGCGGGGACGAGGGTGAGCATCCGCACCGCCTGCTCGAGGGTGAACGCCTGCTTGTCACGGACCCAGTGGCTGAGCAGGTGCGTCTGCAGCGAGGAGTCCATGAGCTGGGAGACGTGCGCCCCGGAGTCCGAGAACGTCGTCACCGTGCGCGGGTGGCGCATGATCTCGAGCGCGAAGTCCTGGTCCTCGTTGGCGATGGGCTGCAGGAAAAACAGGTCGAGGTTCTTCTCCAGCGCGAGGTCGATCATCGTCTCAGCCGGGTGTTGGCCCCGCTCGCGCGCGACCTGGGCCACCGAGCGGTGCGGGCCCTGCACGGTATCGAACACGAAGAGCCAGTCGTAGTCGGCCGGCCGCGCCTCGGTGCCGACGGGACGCCGGCCGTCGCGCTCGCCCGAGGCCTCCACGAGCCGGCGGCGGAGGTCGGGGTCACGCAGCAGGCGAAGCTGCTCGGCCTCGGGGCGCGCGCGCAGCTCCTTCCAGACCGGAAGCCGGTCGAAGGGCAGCTGCGTCCTGAATGACAGCAGCGCGCTCAGCGCGCGGCTGTGCGCCTGCCCGAACATGCGGCCGCCGGCGGCGGCCGTCTCATCGAGCAGCGCGAGATAGGAACGCCACACGTCCGGCACGCCGCGGCGACTGAAGAGCCCGAAGGTGATGGGGCGCCCCGTCTCCACCGCGAGATCGCGGAGCCGGACGTGATACTCGCGCAGCCCCGGATCTCCGGGCGCGCGGTCCACCCCCTCGCCGGCGAGCTCGAAGATGCCCGTGCCGAGGTCGCCCATGACGCCCACGAGGCGGCGCACCTCGTCCCAGGTGGCCAGGCGGCTGGCGACGAGCCGTCCCTCCGGCGTCTCGTGGGCGGGGGAGCGCGACGTGGTGAAGCCGATGGCGCCCGCGCGCATCGCGTCGCGCAACTCGCGCTCCATCGCCTTCAGATCGTCCTCGGTCGCGGCCTGCTCGAACGCGCGCTCGCCCATCACGTAGGTGCGCAGCGCCGAATGGCCGAGGTAGCCGGAGTAGTTGATGCCCTTGGGCAGCGAGTCGAGGCAGTCGAGGAACTCGGGGAAGGTCGTCCATTGCCACTGGATGCCCGCTTCCATCGCCTGGGGCGGGATGTCCTCGGCGCGCTGGAGGTTGCGCACGACGAGGTGCTTGTCCTTCTCCGCGCACGGCGCAAGCGTGAAGCCGCAGTTGCCCATGACGACGGTGGTGATGCCGTGGTAGCACGACGAGGTCCCGAGCGGGTCCCAGAAGACCTGGGCGTCCATGTGCGTGTGCCCGTCGATGATGCCGGGCGCCACCACGTGGCCGTCGGCGTCGATGACCTCGCGCGCCTGCTCGCGGATGCGACCGATCGTCACGATGCGGCCGTGCCGCACGCCGACGTCGGCCCGGTACCCCGGCAAGCCGGAGCCGTCGACCACCACGCCGTTCTTGATCACCAGGTCGTACATGCTCGTGTCCTCCTTGGATGGGGGCCTCGAAGGGCCCCCAAGCGATTGATTGAGATGGGGGGCCTCGACGGCCCCCCAATCCCCCCACGCTCGGCAGCGCCCCGGCGAAGCCGGGACGCTCCTCGATCGCGGGCCCAGTTCCTCGATCGCGTGCCCATCCTACTTCATGTACAGTTTGCAGCGTACTCGCGATCAAATCGACCTTCTGAGGAGCGCGCCATGACGACCCCGGACCCCCGCACCTATGAGATCGACGTCCAGGACCTCGAGTACGTCCGCCATGGGGACACGCCGCTGCTCGCGAGGATGTTCAGGCCCCGCGGCGACGGGCCGTTCCCGCTCGTCGTCGAGCTGCACGGCGGCGCGTGGTGCCGCGACGATCGCCTCAGCGACAGCATGATCAACGAGCCGGTGGCGAGGAGCGGCGTGGTGGTGGCCTCCCTCGATTTCCGCATGCCGCCGGTGGCGTCGTACCCCGCCTGCCTAAGCGATATCAACTACGCCATCCGCTGGCTCAAGACGCAGGCGACGGCGCTCGGCAGCCGTCCCGACCTGGTGGGCGTCATGGGGACCTCCAGCGGCGCACACCTGGCCATGCTCGGCGCCATGCGGCCGCGTGACGCCCGCTATGCGGCGATACCGCTTGCCGCCGGGACGCCCGCGATGGACGCCACCGTGCGCGCCGTCGTCCTGTGCTGGCCCGTCATCGATCCCCTCGGTCGCTATCACTATGCGAAAGCGCTCAAGGCGAGCGGCCAGCCGTACCCGGACGTCGTGGACCGCGTGCTGCCCTGTCACGATCAGTTCTGGCTGACGGAAGACGCGATGGCCGAAGGCAGTCCGGTGCGGGCGCTCGAGCGCGGCGAGCGCGTGGAGCTGCCGCCCGCGTTGTACCTGCAGGGCACGCGCGACGCCGCCCATCCCCGCGCCGACCTCGACCGCTTCGTGGCGGGCTACCGCAAGGCCGGCGGCGAGGTGGAGCTGGAGATGTACGAAGGCGAGGCGGAGGGATTCGTGAAGAAGAACCCGTCGTCGCCGGCCTCGCGGCAGGCCATCGGCAGGATCATCGAGTTCGTGCACAAGCGCATCTGGTAGGAGCGTCCGTATGGCCACCGAAGACCTCTGGTACAAGAACGCCGTCCTGTACTGCCTCGACGTCGAGAAGTACATGGACACCGACGGCGGCAACGCTCTGAACCGCACGCCGTTCTAGCTCGCCTGCGCC
>CAYQQT010000224.1:0-6536 GCA_964419375.1 uncultured bacterium | reverse complement strand
GCGTGCCGCCCGAGGACACGGCGGCGCTGCGCGCCCACGTGGGCGGCGCGCGCATCACGGTGCGCGGCGACCGCGTGCTCGTCGACGGCCGCGACGTGACCGACGAGATCCGCACGCCCGCCATCGCCGCCCTCACCTCGCGCCTCACCACGCTGGCGGTCGTGCGCGACAAGCTGACCCCGCTGCAGCGCGGGGAAGCGGCGACGGGCGGGGTGGTCCTCGAGGGCCGCGACACCGGCACCGTGGTGTGTCCCGACGCGGCCGTGAAGTTCTACCTGGATGCCTCGCTGGAGACGCGCGCGCGGCGCCGGCAGTCGGAGTTCGCGGAGCGCGGGGTGGTGATGAGCCTGGACGCCGTGCGCACGGAGATCGCCGCCCGCGACGCGCAGGACACCACGCGCGCGCTGGCGCCGCTGGCGAAGGCGCCCGACGCCGTGGAAGTGGACACGACGGCCCTGTCCGTCGACCAGGTCGTGGACCGCATGTACGAGATCGTGGAGCGACGGCGATGCTGTACGCGTTCCTGAAGCCGATCGCGGCGGCCTTCATGCGCCTGCTCTTCCGGCTGGAAGCGCGGGGCACGGAGCACATCCCGCGCAGCGGCGCGCTCGTGCTCGTGGCCAATCACTCGAGCGTGCTGGACCCGCCGCTGGTGGGAGGCGTCGCGCCTCGGCCACTGTCGTTCCTGGCCAAGGCGGAGCTGTTCGACATTCCCCTCTTCGGCGCCCTCATCCGGGGCGTCAACGCGCGCCCGCTGCGGCGCGACGGAGCGGACGCGGGCGCGCTACGCACGGCGCTGCGGGTGCTGGACGATGGGGGCGCGTTGCTCGTGTTCCCGGAAGGCACGCGTGGGCCGGAGGGCGTGCTGCGCGAGCCGAAAGCGGGGGCGGCGATGCTCGCCATCCTGAGCGGCTGCCCCGTAGTCCCGGCGTATATAAAGGGAAGCGGAGCGGCGTGGCCCAAGGGCCGCCGGCTTCCGCGGCCTGCTAAGGTAGTGGTCACGTTCGGCCCGGCCCTGACCTTTCAGCGCGCGGCGGGCGTCGACCGCAAAGCTCATTACGAGGCGACGAGTCGGGCCCTCATGGCCGCCATCGCGCGTCTCGGAGGTCTTACGACGGCCACGCCCGCGGGCGCGCCGTTGCCGGTGCGAGATGTGACGCAGGCGGGGCGGGCGTAGTGGCCCAGCGCTCGCTCCAAAATCATTGACGGGAGGAACTGGCGGTATGGCGAAGGATGAACCGCGCAACAAGATCGGCGCTTCGCGCACGGAGGGCGCAGAGGCCGAGGAACGAATGGAGGACTGGTACACCGAGGGCACGACGAGCGAGTTCGAGGAAGGCGAGGTCGTCCGTGGCCGCGTCGTCCACGTCGGCACCAGTGAGGTGCTCGTCGACGTCGGGTACAAGAGCGAGGGCGCGATCCCGATCGAGGAGTTCCACCGCGCGGGCACGCTGCCGAAGGTGGGCGAGGAGATCGAGGTCTACCTCGAGGCCAAGGAAGACTCCGAAGGTCTCATCGTCCTCTCCAAGGACAAGGCCGACAAGATCAAGGTGTGGGACGCCATCACCCAGGCCTTCGAGAAGGGCGTGCCCGTGGAGGGACGCGTGGTGGAGGTCGTCAAGGGCGGGCTCGCCGTCGACGTGGGCGTGAAGGCCTTCCTGCCCGGCTCGCAGGTGGACCTGCGTCCCGTGAAGAACCTCGGCGCCATGATGGGCCAGAGCATCCGGGCCAAGGTCATCAAGCTGAACCGCCGCCGCGGCAACGTCGTGCTGTCGCGCCGCTCCGTATTGGAAGAAGAGCGAGAAGAGAAAAAGAAGCACACGCTCGAGGTCCTCTCCGAAGGCATGGTGCTCACCGGCACCGTGAAGAACATCACCGACTACGGAGCGTTCATTGATCTGGGCGGCATCGACGGCCTCCTGCACGTCACCGACATGTCGTGGGGCCGCGTGGGGCATCCCTCCGAGATCTTCCAGGTAGGCGACGCGGTGGAGGTGGTCGTGCTGCACTTCGACCGCGAGAGCGGGCGCGTGTCGCTCGGCTACAAGCAGAAGTCGTCCGATCCCTGGGAGCGCGTCGAGCAGACCTTCGCGCCGGGGACGAAGACGAAGGGCAAGGTGGTCAGCCTCACCAACTACGGCGCCTTCATCGAGCTCGAGCCGGGCGTGGAAGGCCTCGTCCACGTCTCCGAGATGTCGTGGACGCGGCGCGTGCGCCATCCCAGCAAGCTCGTGAACGTGGGCGACGAGGTGGACGTCATCGTGCTCGACGTCAACCGCGCCGCCAAGCGCATCTCGCTCGGCATGAAGCAGGTGGAGCCCGACCCCTGGGCGACCATCGAGGAGCGGTACCGGCCGGGCGCCCGCGTGTCGGGGCGCGTGCGCAACCTCACCGACTTCGGCGCCTTCATCGAGCTGGAGCCCGGAGTGGACGGTCTGCTGCACATCTCCGACATGTCGTGGACGCGCAACGTCGGACATCCATCGGAGATTCTCAAGAAAGGTCAGGAGCTGGACACGCAGATTCTCAACATCGATCGGGAGAATAAGCGCATTTCCCTCGGTCTCAAGCAGATCCAGCCCGACCCGTGGTCGACGGTGGCCCAGCGCTTCCCGATGGGCTCGCGCGTCACCGGCAAGGTGGTCCGCCTCACCGATTTCGGCGCCTTCGTGGAGCTGGAGCCGGGCGTGGACGGGCTGCTGCACATCTCGCAGATGTCGACCCGGCCCATCGGCACGCCGAACGAGGTCGTCAACGTAGGCGACGAGCTCACGCTGCTCGTCATCCGCGTCGATCCCAACGAGCGGCGGATCGGGCTCAGCCTCAAGGAGCTCGCGAACGCCATCGCGCCGCCGCCGGAGATGGAAGGGGAAGGCGGGGCCGGCCGGGCCAAGCGCGGCAAGCGGGGCAAGAGCCGCGAGTACGACTACGAAGACGAAGAGTAAATGGCTCGACGCCTGACGGTGGTGGCGGCGGCGCTCCTCGTCTACATCGGGGTGGCGCTGCTGTTCGTCCTCGTGGTGTCGACGATGTCGCGAGGCCGTGAAGGCAGCCCGGGGCTGTTCGGCCCGCGCGTGGCGGTGGTGGAGCTCGAAGGCATCATCATCGACGGCACCGACATCGTGCGCGATCTCAAGGCGCACCGCGACAACCCGATGGTGCGCGCGGTCGTCGTGCGCATCAACAGCCCCGGCGGCGTGGTGGCGCCCACCCAGGAGATTCACGACGCCCTCATGCGGCTGCGCCAGGCGGGCAAGCCGGTCGTCGCATCGCTGGGCTCGGTGGCCGCCTCCGGCGGCTATTACGTGGCGGTGGCCGCCGACCGCATCTACGCCAACCCCGGCACGCTCACGGGCTCGATCGGCGTCATCATGCAGATGGCCAACCTCGAGAACCTCATGAAGAAGGTCGGCGTCGAGTACATCGTCGTGAAGGCGGGCCCGTTCAAGGACATCGGTAACTTCTCGCGGCCCATGTCCCCCGACGAGCGCCGCGTGCTGCAGGCGCTGCTCGACGACGTGCACGCCCAGTTCATCGGCGCCGTGGCCGCCGGCCGCAAGCTCGATCGGGCCGAGGTCGTCCAGTTCGCCGACGGCCGCGTCTTCTCCGGCACGCAGGCGAAGGGGCTCAAGATGGTCGACGAGCTGGGCGGGCTCGAGGACGCCATCGGCGCTGCCGCCAAGCTCGCGGGCCTGCCCACGCCGCCCTACGTGGTGCTGCCGCGCAAATCGTTCTCGCTCCTGGACCTCGTGCGCAACCAGGTGGGACTCGATCCGCGCAGCCTCTTCCCGCCGTCGCTGCCCGTGTTCAAGACCCCGCTCTACCTGATGGACTGAGCACGACAGTATTTCGAAATAGCTCGAGTGAAGTCCGCGTATATCGCCATCAATCATCTGAGAATATTGGCCGAAGTGGCTCGACGATCGTGTCTGTTCGTCAAGCGGTCGCAAGTGCCAAGTGACTGCGATTGCGAGGGTTTTCGGCGCCGCCAGGGCGGGCGTCACAGTGACGCTAACTGCCTATTCGCGTTGACATTCTTCCGGACGGCGTGCTAGGTTACGCATCAAGTTTGATCGAAGGCTCGGAGCGAGCCGGCCGGCGGCGTGCAACGGGTGAGGCTGTCTGAGGTGCGACGACGATGACCAAAGCGGATCTGATCGACGAAGTCTCGAAGCTGTCGAACCTGACGAAGAAGGAGACCGAGACGATCGTCAACACGGTCTTCGACAACATCACCGACGCCCTCGCCAAGGGTGACAAGGTCGAGCTACGCGGCTTCGGCAGCTTCCGCATCCGCCACCGCAACTCGCGCAAGGGCCGGAACCCCAAGACCGGCTCCAGCGTGGACGTTCCGCAGAAGCGCGTTCCCTTCTTCAAGGTCGGCAAACGGCTGCGCGAGCTCGTCAACGCCTGAGGAGTCCGCGCCCGGCGTGAAGCGGTTGTGGGCGCCGTGGCGCATGGCGTACATCGGCGGTGCCCGGCCAGCCTCCGGCTGCGTGTTCTGCAACGCGCTCGCGGGCGGGGACGACCGCGCCTCTCTCGTCGTGCACCGTGGCGAGCACGCCTTTCTCATCCTCAACTCGTATCCGTACGCGCCCGGGCACGTCATGGCCGTCCTCAACCGTCACGTCGGCTCGCTCACGGCCGCGCGGCCGGAGGAGCTCACGGACGCCATGCGCCTGGTGCAGCGGGCGGTGACGGCGCTGGGCGCCGAGTATCGCGCGGAAGGGTTCAACGTCGGCCTGAACCAGGGGCGGGTGGCGGGGGCGGGCATCGAGGATCACCTGCACGTGCACGTGGTGCCGCGCTGGAGCGGCGACTCGAACTTCATCACGGTGCTCGGCGACACGCGCGTGCTGCCGGAAGAGCTGCACGAGACGTGGGCCCGGCTGCGGGGGGCGCTGCCGTGACTGATCCCGGCGCGCAGACACCGATGATGCAGCAGTACCGCGAGCTGAAGTCGCGGTACCCCGATCATCTCCTGCTCTTCCGCCTCGGCGACTTCTACGAGCTCTTCCTGGAGGACGCCGAGCTGGCGGCGCGCCTGCTCTCCATCACGCTCACGTCGCGGCAGTCCACGCCCATGGCCGGCATCCCGCACCATTCCGCCGACGGCTACATCGCGCGTCTCGTGCAGGCGGGGCAGAAGATCGCCGTGTGCGAGCAGATGGAGGGCGCGGGCAAGGGCAAGAAGCTCCTGCGCCGCGACGTCGTGCGCGTCATCACCCCCGGCACGATGACCGACACCGCCTACCTGCGCAGCGGCAGCGACAACTTCCTGCTCGCGGTGGCGCGCGCGGGCACGGTGACGGGCGTGGCCCTGCTCGACGTCTCCACGGGCGAGTTCTCGGCGGGGGAAGACGTCGACGAGCAGGGCGCGGTGCTGGAGGCCGCGCTGCTGCGGCGGCCGTCGGAGGTCCTGCTCGCGGAGACGCTGCGCGCCGAGGGCCGGGCGCTGGTGGAGCGGCTGCAGGCGACGGGGGCCACGCTCACCTTCGCCGATCCCACGCTCTTCGGCGGTCGCCGCGCCGCCGCCGAGCTGTGCGCGCACTTCGGCGTGACGTCGCTCGACGCCTTCGGGGTGGGCGACATGCCGGTGGGCGCGCAGGCGGCGGCGGCCGCGCTCGGCTACGTGCGCGCGACGCAGGGCGACAGCCTCGGCCACCTCGTGCGCCTGCAGCGGCTCACGGCCGCGGACTGCATGACGCTCGACGAGACGGCGGTGCAGACGCTGGAGCTGCTGGAGGCCAGCGACGGCAGCGCGCGCCACTCCCTCTACGGTGTCCTCAACGAGACCGTCACGCCCATGGGCGCGCGCCTCCTGCGCCGCTGGCTGCTGCAGCCGCTGCTCGACCCCGCGCGCATCGAGGCGCGTCAGGCTGCCATCGGGGCCTTCGTGGACGCCCCTGTCACACGGACAGCCCTGCGCAGTCTGTTGAAATCCATCAACGACATCGAGCGGCTCACGAGCCGGGCCACGCTCGGCGTCGCGCACGCGCGCGACCTCGTCGGCCTGCGCGCATGCCTGGCGCCGCTGGAGGCCGTGCGCGAGGCGGTCAAGACCGTCGAGGGCGCGCTGGTGGCGGAGGCGCGGGACGCCCTCGCCGATCTCGGTGAGCTGCGCGCGGTGCTGATGGCCGCCCTCGTCGACGAGCCGCCCGCCACGCTCGCCGACGGCGGCGTCATCCGCGAGAGCTGGCACGACGGCCTCGCCGCCATCGCCACCGATGCCGCGCAGGGGCGGCGGTGGATCGCGGGCCTGGAGGCGCGCGAGCGGGCACGCACCGGGATCTCCAGCCTGCGCGTGCGGTACAACCGCGTGTTCGGCTACGGCATCGAGATCACGCACGCCCAGGTGCCGCGCGTGCCGCCGGAATATATCCGGCGCCAGACGCTGGCGGGTGCCGAGCGCTACGTCACCGCCGAGCTGAAGGAATACGAGGCGCGGGTGCTCGGGGCCGACGAGCGGCGCCGGCGGCTGGAGCAGGAGCTGTTTGCGGACGTGCGCGCGCGCGTGGCGCGGGAGGCGGGCGTGA
>CAYQQT010000223.1:0-6565 GCA_964419375.1 uncultured bacterium | reverse complement strand
CGCCGACGGCTGGCGGCGCGGGCGGTCGCCATCGGCGCCGTGCACGGGATGGCGGGCAGCGCGGCCGTCTCGCTGCTCGTGCTCGCCACGCTGCCTACGGTGGCCGGCGCGGTGGTCTACCTGCTCGTCTTCGGGGCGGGGACCATCATCGGCATGACGGCGCTGACCGCGGTGATGGCGTACCCGGTGGCCCTGACGTCCCGGCTGCGCCGGGCGCCCACCGCGCTGGCGGTGGGCGCCGGCGTGGGATCGATCGCCTTCGGCATCGTCTACGCGGTGGCGGCGGTCTAATCGCCGTGCTCGGGTTTCTCGCGAAGCTCCTCGTGAACGAACGGCTCGTCCGCCACCTGCTGACGGCGACGGTGAACGTCGCCGAGGACGTCCGCCGCCGCTCCCGCGACGTCGATGGCGGGCGCGGCAGGGCGGTGGGGGACGTGGCGGCGAGGGTGAACGCGCTGGAAGCCTCGATCCTCAAGGAATCAGGCATGACGTCGATGCTCGCCGCCCAGCTCGGAGGCACGGCCGCCGCCCTCCAGGCCATCACCTTCCGCCTCGCCATCGCGCTCGCCCTCGGTGCCCTCGCCCTCATCATCGCCCTCGTCGCGCTCCTCGTCGCCCTCCTACGCTAGCCGCCTATCGAGGAGCGCCCAGGCTTTGCCGGGGCGCTGCCGAGCGTCGGGGGCTTGGGGGGCCTTCAAGGCCCCCCATCTAAATCGAGAGCCCAGCCGCCCCGGGTCCGAATCGGCCACCATCCACGTGGTCGCCGGGACCCCGAAGCCCGCCCCGCTTCCGCGGCAAGCACGCCGCCTTCGCTATCGCTAGGGGAGCGTGTCCATGAAGGCGGAGACGGCATCGACGTGGACGCCGTGTACGGCGATCTCCGGAGCGTAGACCACCTCGTCCGCCGCCCACACGATGGTGCCCTTGGCGTCCTTGCTGACGCCGATGATGTTGTTCAGGAAGGTGGCGATGTTGTCGTTGATGCGGATCGTGTTCGGCTTGAGCGGGCCCGCGAGGCGGCCGTTGCGGATGCGATAGGAATCGGCGACGACGGTGCACGTGAAATCGCCCGCCCGCAGTCCGTTGATGGGATAGGTGTACCAGATGCGGCCGATGTAGAGTCCGTCGCCGACGGTACGCAGCAGCTCGTCGCGCGTGACCGCGCCTTCTCCCTCCACGACCACGTTGGAGGCGGCGATGCCGGGCGGGCTGTCGAACTGGCGGCCGCCGCCCGATCCGAAGCGGAAGCCGTTGCGTGCGACCAGCGCCGCCACTGCTTGCGCGCCGCCCGTGCCCAGCTTGGCCACGAGCTCCGGGTCCCTCAGCAGCCGCTGGCTCTCGTACCAGTTGGACAGGCAGCCGCGGAAGACGCCCTTGTCGATGAGCGTGGTCCGCCCCGTCGGCAACCCCTCGCAGGTAATACCCTTGCTGCCCATGAGCCCCGGCGCGGCGCCCGAGTCGTACACGCTCAGCTTCGGCGAGGCGACGGCCTTGCCCAGCCGGCCCAGGAAGGGCGTGCTCGACGAGTAGAAGTTCGACGACGTGCAGGCGGGGATCACGATGTTGTTCAGCAGATCGGCGACCGGCTGGCGCCCGAACACGATCGTGTAATCGCCGCTGGCCACGCGCTCGCCGCCGATGGCGTCGATCGCGTGTTGCGCCGCCTCCACGCCCGCCTCGTCGGTGAAATGGTCCAGCCGCGTCGCCGTGGACCAGCCGGAGCCCTTGGCGTCGTGCGCCTCCACCATCGAGGTCACAAAGGCGGTCATGAGCGTGGACTCGTCCGTCTGCACCTGCGGCATGGCGGTGGAGACGACAGCCACGCGCTCCTGGAGGATCATGGCGTCGCCGCCCACGATGAGGGCGAGCGCCGGCAGCGCCTCCTCACCGCCGGCGAGCTCCGCGAGCCGGGAGGACGCGACGAAGGTGCGCAGGGCGCCGTGGACGATGCTCCAGCCTGCTTCCACCAGGCTCGTGTCGGAGACGGCCATCAGCCGCGGGTCGTGGTAGTCCGCCAGCGTGCGGCGCTCGCCGCCCGGGCGGGCAAGCGTGGTGAACTCCGGATCGAAGACGGCGGTCGTGCGCGCCCGCTCGAGGGCACGCGCCACGCCGCCTTCCGTGAGATCGCTCGGCTCGCTGCCGAAGCCGAGCCGGGCGCCCGCCGCGTCATCGAAGACGACCTGCAGCCCGATCCCGTAGGACTCGGTGGACTTCGGCTCCTCGACGCCGTTGCAGGGGATGTGCGAGGTGTAGTTCAGACGGGAAAGCAACGAGCCGTTGGAGGCGACGAAGACCTCGACCTCCCTGACGCCCGGTTGCCGGCTGACGTGCTCGAACGCCATGCGGGCCGCCCGCGCGAGCTCGGCCGCCTCGCGCATGTCAGTGGCTCGGCGTCGCGCTCGGGTTCTTACCCGCCACCGGGTAGCCCTTCGCCGCCCAGCCGGGCAGGCCTTCGTCGAGGACGCGCTGGTTGCGCCGTCCGAGCGCGTAGAGGATATTGCTGGCCCCACGGGACAGCGCGTGCGGGCACGTTCAGTAGAAGACGACGAGCCCCGTCTTCGAGATCTCGCCCGCGCGCTGCTCCACCACGCGCACCGGCATGGAGCGTGCGCCCTTGATGTGCACCTCCTCGTAGGCCGCCCAGTTCCGCACATCGATGAGGTCCGCCTTGGTGCCCTTGTCGAGGAGCGCCTTCAGCTCGTCCACCTTGATGAAGTTCACCGGATAGTCCGGGGGGGCCGCGGGCGCCGCGCTCCCGAGGAGCACGCCCGCCGCCACCACTGCCATGAGCACGCTTCGCATCGTCAGCCTCCCAGCACGCGGGCGCGACTGCGCATCGTGGGCCCGCCGTTGGCCAGTTTTCGAGTCTGCATCGGCTGTCCCTTGCCGCAGTTCGGGATCGGGTAGAGCCGGAAGTCGTCGCCGGTGGCGTCGACGTTCATCAGGTAGTCGCGGGTGTCGGCGGCGATGCCGCCGTCGCGGTAGAGACGGCCGAGCCGTCCGTGGTCGATCTCGTAGACCTTGCGCGCGGAAATGCGGAAGTTCTCGCGGCTCTCCGCGATGGAGGGAATCCTGTGGCCGACCATGTAATAGCCGTGGTCGACCTCGGCGACGATGTCCGCCGCCGGCTGCTCGCCGCCGCCGAAGACGGTGTTCGACATGCGCACGAGCGGCACCAGCGTGGCGTCGGTGGCCTTGAAGTGGCCGTTGGGGGCGCCGCCGAAGACGGCCGCGGTCTGCCGGCTGTTCATGAACCCTTTGAAGACGCCGCGGTCGATGTGCACCACCCGCCGCGCGGGTGTGCCCTCGTGATCGTAGGTGTAATGGCCATACCCCGGCAGCGAAGGATCGGAGTACGCGGTCACCAGCGGCGAGGCGATCCGCTTACCGACCTGGTGATCGGTGAGACCGCCGAGCAGCCAGGAGCGCCCCGCGTACGCCGTCTCCAGCTTGAGGGCGCGGTCCAGCTCGGCGGGATGACCGACGATCTCGTGCGACACGAGCGTGTTGTAGTGCGGGTCGGTGACGACCACCACGTCGCCGTCCGAGGTGGGCAGCGGCGGCGCCTGCGCCAGCTCCACGCTCTCGCGCGCGAGGTCGAGCGAGAAGCGCGCGAACGGCGGAAAGGTCATGAGGGGGTCGTCGACACCGTCGGTGAGGATCTCCCACCCGCGCTGGTGGCCGACCACGTCGTAGAGATCCTGGCTGGTGGCGTCGGTGACCGCGACCACATTGCACATGCCCTGGGTGAGCGCGAACGACTGGTCGATGAGCGCGCCCTCGGTGGAGACGAAAAGCTCGCGCGCGAGCTGGGTCAGGGTGGAGATGTAGTTGTAGCGGATCCTGGGATCGGCGGCAGCCACCTGCCGGGAGATGTCCGTCGTGAATCTCACCATCTCGCCCACGTCCATCGCGCGGGGATCGATGCGGTAGAGGGCGGGCACGACATCCTGGCGCACGTCGACGGGATGCAGGCGCGTGTCGGCGAGCGCCTCCCCGAGGCTCCCGAACTTCCCGCGCGCGTCGGCCTTCATCTCGCCGTTCACGTGCGCCCGGCGGTACGCCTGCTCGATGGCCGCGCGCAGGATGCGCTCGATGTGCGGCACGTCGGCGGCGCCCAGCGTGAGCCCGACGTAGCCCGGCGCCACCATGCGGGCCCCCGCGAGCACGCGCACGCCGAGGGCGAAGGCCTCGTCGTCACCCGACGATTTGCTGGCGCCGTTCTCGGCGGTGGCGGACTTGCCTTCGGCAACCTCGAGCCGCGCGTCCGCGTAGTGCAGGTGCGGCAGGCGGCGGGCGGCGTCCGCGAGGAGGTCGCGCACCGTGTCCTTGAGCGTATCGATGAGGCCGACGGTGATCCGGGCCGTCATGCGCCGCCGCTCAGAAAGGCTCCACGGTGACGAGCTCGCCCGCCGCCACGTCGCCGCGCGCCTCCTCGAGGACGATGAGACAGTTGCCGGCGACCATGGAGCTGAGGATACCGGAGCCCTGCGGGCCTGTCGTGCGCACCTCCCAGCCGGCCTCGGAGAAGCGCATGACGCCACGCTTGAACTCGCGCCGGCCCACCTTCTTGCGCAGTGGCTGCGTGACGCGCGCCTGCCACGTGTCGGGGAACAGGCGCCGCCGCCCCGCGCGCTTGTAGAGGGCGGGGCGGACGAAGAGCATGAAGGCCAGCAGAGAGGCGACGGGGTTGCCGGGCAGCCCGAAGAAGGGCGTGTCGCCCACGCGGCCCACCGCCAGCGGGCGTCCCGGCTGCATCGCCACCTGCCAGAAGTCGATGGCGCCCACCTCGTCGAGGACGTCCTTGACGAAATCGTGCGTGCCCACCGACACGCCGCCGGAGGTGAGCACGAAGTCCACGGAGCGGCTCGCCTCCAGCAGGCGGTCGCGCAGCTCGTCGCGCGCGTCGCGCACGATGCCGAGGTCGACGACGTCGGCGCCGCACTGCCGGAGCGCGCCGTGCAGCGTGAAGCGGTTGGAGTCGTAGATCTGCCCCGGCCGCCGTGGCACGCCCGGCTCCACGATCTCGTCGCCGGTGGACAGCAGCGCCACGCACGGCCGGCGATGCACCGCCACCTGCCAGATCCCGAGCGAGGTGATGACGCCGATCTCCTGCGGCCGCAGCACACTGCCCGCCTCGATGACGATGGCGCCCGTCTCGACGTCCTCGCCCCGCATGCGCACGTTGGCGCCCTTGTCGAGGGGCCCCACGCGCACGCGCGGGCCGTCGCGCTTCGAATGTTGGTTTTCGCTCGCCTCAGCGCCCGAGCGCGCCTCAACTCGCACTACCACTTCCTGAGGATAGACGGTGTCGGCGCCGGCGGGCATCGGCGCGCCCGTCATGATGCGCAGCGCCTCTCCGGAGCGGAGGACGGAGTCGTAGACGGAGCCCGCGGGAAGATCAGCCACCACCGTGAGGTCGCGCGTGCCCTGTGCGGGGATGTCGGCGCTGCTCACGGCGTAGCCGTCCACGGCGGAGTTGTCGGTGGGCGGCACGTCGAAGGGCGCGGTGAGGATGTCCGCGAGCACCCGCCCCAGCGCCTCGGGCGCGGACACGATCTCCGGCGCGGTGGCCTCGGTGATGTGGGCGAGGATGCGCTCCTGTCCCTCCCGCACGGAAATCATGGGTGCCATTATACTGTCGCCATGACCGACGACATCATCCGCGTGGGAGAGCCGCGCCCGGCCGGTTTCTGGATCCGCGCCATCGCGCTCGTCATCGACCTCGTCATCGCGGCCTTCGTGAAGCTCTCCCTCGACTTCATCGCGGGCCGCCGGTACGGCGCCGACGTGGAGCAGGCGTGGTCGTTCCAGACCACCATCGTCCTCTTCACGCTGCTCTTCACGGCCGCCTACACGACGCTGCTGCACACGTGGCTCGGGCAGACCGTCGGCAAGAGCGTGGTGGGCGTGCGCGTGGTGGCCGTCGACGGCCGCGGGCTGGACGGCGGCCCCGCCTTCCTGCGCTACCTGGGCTACTACGCGTCCATCGCGACCTTCGGGTTCGGATACCTGATGGCCGCCCTGCGCCGCGACAAGCGGGCGCTCCACGACCTCATCGCGGGCTCACGCGTGGAGCGCGTGCGGCGCGGAGTGTGATCCCCTCTCTGCCGCTGCGCCTGCGCAACCGCCTTGCGGAGACGATCATCGCCGCCCCGCACGACGCGGCCGCGCGGCGCGACCTCGAGACACTCGCCGCCGGCAGCAGCAGCGGGTGGCTCGAGGGCGGGGACGGCGAGTTCCAGCGCCGGCTCCAGGAGCGCGCCCAAGCCGCACTCCGCGCGCTCGCGTCCGCTCCCGCTCGCGCCGGCGGCGCGGGCCTCGAGGACGCTCTTGGCTTCGCCGCCGCCCTGTTCGACGCCGGCCTCTACTTCGAGGTGCACGAGGTGCTGGAGCCTCACTGGGTGCGCGCGGGCGACGCCGCGGAGCGGGACGCGTTGCAGGGTCTGATCCAGGTGGCCGTCGGCTACCAGCACTTTGCCGACGGCAATCTCGCGGGGGCGCGCTCGTTGCTCGAGCAGGGCGGCGGCCGCCTGCACGGGCGCTGCGCCTTCGGCGTCGATTT
>CAYQQT010000222.1:0-6581 GCA_964419375.1 uncultured bacterium | reverse complement strand
AAGCAGGTCGACGGTCTGGCTGCCGCGCCCGCCGCCGCGGAGCCCGCGGCCGGGGCGCACGCGGGAGGAGGCGCGGACGATGCGCGCGCGCAGCGGCCCCAGCCACTCCGGAGCGGACGTGTAGACGACGAGGTCGTCGCGGAGGCGATCGAGCTCGCGGATGAGCTTGATGGCGTAGAGGCCGAGACCCGTCGGATTGTCGCCGATCACCGATGCGTTGATGCCGACTCCACCCGACCGGTTCACGTCGTGGCGACCTCGCCTCTTGCCTGGTTTCCGGTCCGCATCCCTGAGCGCCCCCGCGGCAGCCCACATCTTACCCGAAGTGCGCGCGCCGGCAACGCGCGCGGCGCAGTTGACAGCCTCCGCCTTCGCCCGTACCTTCGGGCGGCGCCGCCGGTGCTCGGCGAGATGCCAGAGGCCGTGCCGCGGCCGCAGGAAAGACGGTGACGCGCGTGGACGCTGTGGAGCCCTCCGTCGGTGATCTCTTCGCCTCCGTCGCGGACCGCCACCCACAGCACCTCGCCATCGCGTCGGAATCCCGCGCCCTCACCTACCGCGAGCTCGACGTCGCCGCCCGCCGGGCCGGCAGCGGTCTCATCCGCGCCGTGTCCGTGCCCGGGCCCCATCGGATCGCCATCATGCTGAACGACCGCGTCGACCAGGTGGTGGCGATGCTCGCCGTGCTCGGGGCCGGCCACGCCTACGTGCCGCTGGACGCGCGCCTGCCCGCGGAGCGGCTCGCCTTCCTGATCCGGGACTGCGAGCCCGCCGCCCTCGTGACCGACGACCACGATCGCGCGCGCGCGATCGGCGGGCGCGCGCTGCCCACGCTGGATCTCGACGCCCTCGGGACGGCGACCGCCGATTCGGCCTTCCGCGTGCCCGTACGCGGCGACGCCCTCGCCTACATCCTCTACACGTCCGGCTCCACGGGCGAGCCGAAGGGCGTGATGCAGACGCACAGCAACGTCGTGCACCACGCGCTGAAGTACGGGCGGAGCCTGCGCCTCACCCCCGACGACCGGCTCACGTGGTTCAGCGGCTACGAGTTCGGGGCGTCGGTGTCGGACATCTTCGGGGCGCTGCTCAACGGGGCCGCCGTGTTGCCATACTCCATCCGCGCCCGGGGGCTGGCGCCGCTCGCGCGGTGGTTACGGGAGGAGCGGGCCACCGTCTATCACTCCGCCCCCACCATCTTCCGTCGGCTGTGCCAGACGATGCCGGAGGGGACGACGCTGCCCGACCTGAGGCTGCTCAGGCTCGGCGGCGAGCCCCTCTTCCCCGGTGACGTCGATCTCTTCCGCCGGCGCTTTACGGGCCGCTGCGCGCTGCTGAACACGTTCAGCATGACGGAGATGAACGGCATCACCCAGGCGCGCGTGCAGCCCGACACGGTGATCGCGGGCGGAGTGCCCGTGGGCGCGCCGATGGAACAGATCACCGTGGTGATCCTCACCGCCGAGGGCGGCGAGGCGGAGATCGGCGCCGTGGGCGAGATCGCCATCCGGAGCCCGTACCTGACGCCCGGCTACTGGCGGCGGCCGGATCTGACCGCGCAGGTGCTGGTGCCCGATCCCCAGGGCCCGGGCAGGCTCTTCAAGACGGGCGACCTCGGACGGCTGCGTGCCGACGGCAGCCTCGAGCATCACGGACGCAAGGACTCCCAGGTCAAGATGCGCGGGCTGCGCATCGAGCCCGCGGAGATCGAGGCCGCCCTCGTGGCGACGACAATGATCAAGGAGGCGGCCGTCGTCGTGCGCAGCGACGCGCGGGGCGAGCCGCGCCTGGTCGCCTGCGTGGTGTGGGCGGCGGCGCCGGTGGACGTGGCCACCGTGCGGCGCCGCCTCGCGGCGACGCTGCCCGAGTACCTGATGCCGTCCGAGCTCGTGTCCGTCGACGCGCTGCCCCTGCTGCCCACGGGCAAAGTCGACCGCCGCGCGCTCTCCAGCGCCGCCGCGATCGTGCGAGTGACGACTCCCGCGGTGCAACCTCAAGATTTGGTCGAGCTGCGGCTCACGAGGGCGTGGGAGAGCGTGCTCGGCGTGCGGCCGATCCATCCCACGGACGACTTCTTCGCGGTGGGCGGCCACTCGCTGGCGGCCGCCCATCTCTTCGCCGAGATCCAGGCCGCCTTCGGGGTGAACCTGCCGCTGGCCACCCTGATGGAGGCGCCCACCATCGAGGCGCTCGCCGCGCTGGTGCGGCGCGAGGCCCGCCCCCAGGCGTGGTCCCCGATCGTCCCCCTGCAGACGGACGGCGCCGGGCCGCCCGTGTACATCGTGCCGGGCGCCGGCAGCGACGTCCTCTCCGTGTGGGAGCTCGCCCGCTACCTCGCCCCCGAGCAGCCCGTGTACGGCATGCAGCCCCTCGGCGTCGACGGCAGCCGGCAATGTCATCGCAGCGTCGAGGAGATGGCCGCCTACTACGTCCGGCACCTGCGCGCGCAGCCCCGGCGCGAGCCGTACTTCCTCATCGGCAGCTCGTTCGGCGGCGTCGTCGCCTTCGAGATGGCCCGCCAGCTCACGGCGGCGGGATCCGAGGTGGCCTTCCTGGCCGTCATCGACACCCACATGGGCGACTTCCCCAGGAAGGCGGCGCACCCCACCCTGCGCCAGCGCGCCGAGCACGTGCTTCGCTGGTGGCTGCCCTTCGCCAGCAAGGAGGAGCGCACCGGGAGCAATCTCAGGCGCGGTATCCGGGAGCGATGGGACAGGATCGTCGCCAACCTCGACATGATGCTGCCGCTGCGATCGGCGGCGCCACCGCACATCAAGCGCTTCCTCTATCTTCAGGAGGTCTCGTTCCGCGCGCGCGTGCGCTATGTCCCCCGACCGTATCCGGGACGGATCGTCCTCCTGCGCACGGCCGTCCAGCCCCCCGCGTGGTTGTTCGAGGCGGATCCGGAGCTGGGCTGGCACGGCCTCGCGCAAGGCGGGCTCGAGATCCACGACGTTCCGGGCGCCCACGGCGAGCAGCTGCGCGAGCCCTACGTGCAGGTGGCGGCGCGGACGCTGAAGGAGGCCCTGTGCCGGGCGCAGGCGGCCGTTCGTGAAGCGTCAGCCGCGAAGGTCGCCGCCTCCTGAGCGAGCGCGCAGCTTGTGGGCGCTCCGTCTCAGCACGCCCCTGATACCCTCGTCGGCGAGCACTTCGACGATGCGACGGGCGACCCTGTAGCCGCGGCGCCGTCGGCTGCCGGCAGGAAGCCACCGCTCCACCGCCCGCCGCAGCCGCCTCAGCACCTTCCAGCCGAGGGTGCGCTCCATGACGTGCAGGCGCACCGTGAGCTCGTCCGTGAGCTGGTCCAGCGCCTGCAGATTCCGGGTGTGCTCCAGCTCGCGCTGGGCGTGGGCGACGAAGAGGTCGAGCGCGTGCCCGGCGCCGTCGTCGGCGAACCGATAGCCACGCATCACCAGGTAGACGGCCTTGGGCGGAAAGGCGAGCTGGGGGTCGCCGGACACCTCCACCGTCGACGCGCGATGATGCTGCAGGTCCTTCTCCAGCACGTCGTTCACGGCGTCGCGGACGCCGGGCTCCTCGTCCACCGCGCGATCCCACACGAATCGGGACAGCCGGCGCACCTCGGCCGGCCAGTCGGTGACGAGATCGTCGTAGAAGGTGAACAGCCGCGGCAGGCCCGTCGTGTGCGCCAGGCTCGACCTCAGGTACAGCAGCCAGAGGGCGCCGGACTTCTCGACCGGGAAGCGGTCGCGCTTCTCGAGCGAGCGCGCGACGTCGAGCGGGTTGCGCAGGCAGATCACGTAGCGCATGGGCGGCAGCAGCTGCTGCCAGAAGGGCAAGGTCAGGCACGTGCGCGGATCCTTCCAGCCCCACGCCCGCCGGCCGGAGAATTCGTCCCGGATGACGGCGCGTGCCCGCCGCCTCACGTCGGCGAGCCTCGCGTCGCTTTCCCACCCCGCAGGCAGCACGGGCGGCTCGTGCCACGTGCCGCCGAACCGCGACAGGATCTCGTCGTTGAGATCGCGCATCGCGTGGTGCTCCCAGAACCCGCGCGGGTTTTCCCCGGTCGCTTTCATCAGATGCTCGGCGGGCCCGAGGTCGATACCCATCGCGTTGACGAGCCGCGTGACGAGCGAGGTCCCGCTGCGGTGCATGCCGAGCAGGCACACGATGCGCGCGCCCGACGGGGGCGTGGTCATGGGGTGAGGGGGTAGCGGGTGAGCATCTCGTGCTTGATCCTATGGAGCACCTCCAGCACCCCGTGACGGATCCCCGCGTGCTGGGGCGACGTCAGCAGCGCCCTCAGGTGGAAGAGCAGGGCGCGGGACGTGTCGCCGGTGTCCTCGAGGGCACGGGCGAGGAGGACGTACTGCTGGGCGAGGTGGTGGGGATGACGCCGCAGCCGGCTCCGGTATTTCCGCAGCAGGTTCCGCCTCGCCACCACGCGCGCCTGCCTGTCCGTCGAGATGCCGTCCACGTCGTAATAGTGCACGAGCATCTGCCTGCAGTGGACGAATCGGAAGCGGTCCGACAGTCGGATGAAGAGCTCGAGGTCGATGAAGCGCGGGAGGGCCTCGTCGAAATCGCCCGCGTCGTCGAAGCACGCCCGCTTGATCACCGCGGACTGGATCCCGATGCCGTAGACCTGATAGTCCAGCGTCCGCTCGTCGACGAGCACGCCCGGCTCCACCTCCGGCGCCCTGAAGTCGGCGCACCGGCCGTCGCGCTGGATACGCAGCATGTCGCTGTAGAAGACGCCGGTGTCGGGCCCCGTCCCCTCCAGGGCCGCCACCGCGGTCGCGAGCTTGTCGGGCACCCATTCGTCGTCGCTGTCCTGGAACGCCACGTAGCGGCCGCGGGCGGCGCGGATCCCGATGTTGCGCGCAACCGAGCAGCCGCGGCGGCGCTGCGACATGACCCTCACGTTCGCGAGCCCGGCGTACCGGCGCAGGATGCGCGGGGTGTCGTCGGTGGAGGTGTCGTCCACGACGATGAGCTCGAAGTCGGCGAAGGTTTGACGGAGGACGCTTTCGATGGCGCGCTCGAGCGTGCTCGTCCGCTCATATGTGGGAAGGATGACGCTCACGAGCGGCCTCACTCGCGCCCTCCGGAGCCGGTCATCATGGTCGGGCGACGAACCTGATCTCCCCGATGAGGGTCTCCGCCACCGAGCGGGTGTCGTTGGAGTCGATCGACAGCTCCATCTCCTCGGGCCCGGCGGTGGGCGCTTCGCCGAAGACGCTGCGATAGTCGGCGGCGACGTCGCGTCGCTCCCTCTGCCATGTCCCCCGGCCCGCCTCCCCCGACCGCACGACGATGTAATGCACGCGTGACTGCTTGGGATTGTCGAAGCGGCTGTCGATGGGCGCGCTGACATCCCACGCGTAGCTCACGATGCGCGCCGGGCTCGCCCACGCCAGCGCCAGCACCGCGGGTGAATCGGAGCGCGACCGCTGCCTCAGGTCGGCGCCCGCCGGAAACGTCACGACCTTCCACTGCCACTCCAGCACCGGGGTGGCGGCGAGGTCCACGTGCACCTTCTTCCGGATGATGGTGTGCTGGTCGGTGTCCGTCTTCAAGCGCAGGACGGGCCGCCCGTCGTCCTTGACGATCTCGAGCGTGCCCAGCTTGACGAGCGCCCGCTGGAGCAGGGGCAGCTCCGACCAGCCCGCCGGCACCCCCGTCGCCCCCGGCCGGTGCGTCTGCCAGCTCTCGACGGTGGCGATCCGCCCCGCCCCCAGCGCCCCCAGCGCGAGCACGGCCACCACGCTCACGAGCCCCAGCCGGTGAGCGATCCGCATCATACCGCCGTCACGACGGATTCGGTGGCCGTGAGCAGGTCGCCCGTCATGAGGTACTCCTTGGCGCGCGCGGGCCCGAGGAGCAGCGGCGATCACCGGCTGCTCGAGGTCCAGCAGCGTGTGGACGATCAAGCGCCCCTCGCGCTGCACGAGATCGAGGGCGCGCGGGTCCCCCGCCACGTGGCGGAACCACGCGGTGTCGCCGCCCGCCGAGAAGGCCCGCCCCGTTCCCGTGAGGACGACCACGTCCGTTTCACGATCGTGGCCGACGTCCGCGAAGATGGTGGCCAGTTCCGCGTGCAGCACGCCGTCCACGGCGTTCATCGGCGGCCGGTCGAGCACGAGCACCAGGATCCGTCCCTGCCGCGTGGCCCTGATGCACCGGTAGCGGGCGTAGTCCACTGCCATGTCGTCGTCTCCTCGCTGAGCTCGGGGATTGCTCGTGGAGATCCGCGGGGCGGGCGCCGCCCGCGGCCGGCCGCGCGCTCGTGCCGGAAGGTATCACAGCGGCGCCCACGCGAAATCGCCGCGGGTGGGTTGATTTTCGTGGCGATTCGCCTTACCGTCCCCGGGGGTGAGGCCCGTCGCGAGCTCGCATGATCGATCGCCGACGTTCTGCCGCGTGCACGACGGCGCCGCGCCCTCGACCCACCGCCCGCCCGCACACCGTTGCTGTTCGTTCACGCTCCACAGACGTCCGCGCGCACGGCGCGCGGAGAGGAGAGCACGATGCGCCTGAGCGTCGTCACATTCGTGGTCGTCATGCTGACCGCGGGGAGCGCGGTCGCGCAAGAGCGGGAGCGTGGGTTCGTCGACTTG
>CAYQQT010000221.1:1463-6582 GCA_964419375.1 uncultured bacterium | reverse complement strand
CGGCCGGCGCCTCGACGAGGCGCTCGACGCCGTCGCCGCGGCCGTGCGCGCGTCTTCGGACGACGCGGTCGATTGGGGATCGCGGCTCGTGGCGCTGCAGGCCCACGCGCGCGCAATCGTGGAGGTTACGCGCGCGCTCGTCGACGACGATCCCCAGCGCGCGGCCGCGGACGTCCTCGTGTGGGCGGAGGCGCTGGTTACGACGGTCGACAGCCACGTGCGCGACCTCGAGATGCCGGAGACGCTCGTGCGTCGGCTCACGATCGTCGCGCATGGCGCGCACGCGATGGTCGAGGCCATGGACTTCGGCTTTCTCTTCGATCCCATGCGGAAGCTGCTGGCGATCGGGTATCGCGTCACCGACGGAACACTGGACTCGGGCTGGTACGATCTCCTCGCGTCGGAAGCTTGTCTCGCGAGCTTCGTCGCGATCGCGAAGGGCGACATCCCCGTCGCGCACTGGTTCCGCCTCGGCCGGGCTCTCACCCCGGTCGAGCAGGACTCCGTCCTCGTCTCGTGGTCGGGATCGATGTTCGAGTACCTGATGCCGGCTCTCGTCATGCGGGCGCCGGCCGGCAGCCTGCTCGAGCAGACCTCCCGGCTCGTCGTGCGCCGGCACATCACGTACGGCGCCGAGCGCGGCGTGCCATGGGGCGTGTCGGAGTCGGCGTACAACGCGCGCGACCTCGAGATGACGTACCAGTATTCGAACTTCGGCGTGCCGGGGCTCGGTCTGAGGCGCGGGCTCAGCGAGGACGTCGTCATCGCGCCCTACGCGACGGGCCTGGCGACGATGGTCGATCCCACGGCGGCCATTCGCAACTTTCGCCGGCTCGCCGAGGCCGGCGCCACCGGCGCCTACGGGTTCTACGAGGCGCTCGACTACACCGCCGCGCGGCGCCGCGACGGCACCGAGGTCGCGGTCGTCCAGGCGTACATGGCCCACCACCAGGGCATGCTCCTCGTCGCCATCGCGAACGCGCTCCACGACGGCGCGATGCGCGCGCGGTTCCACGCGGATCCCATCGTGAAGGCCACCGAGCTCTTGCTCCAGGAACGCACGCCGCGTGACGTGGCGGTGGCGCGGCCCCGCTCGGAAGAAGTGCAGGCCGTCGGCGAAGTGCGGGAGTTCGTGCCGCCGGTGGAGCGACACTTCACCTCGCCGCACACGGCGATGCCGCGCACGCAGCTGCTCTCGAACGGACGCTACGCGGTGATGCTGACCACGGCGGGCTCGGGCTACAGCCGCTGGCGCGATCTCGCCGTCACGCGGTGGCGCGAAGACGTCACGCGGGATTCGTGGGGCACGTACGTGTTCCTGCGCGACGTCGACAGCGGCGCGAGCTGGTCGGCGGGTTACCAGCCGCGGGGACGCGAGCCCGACAGCTACGAGGTCACGTTCTCCGAGGATCGGGTGGAGATCGTCCGCCGCGACCGCGCCATCCGCACCACGCTGCAGGTGATCGTGTCGCCGGAAGACGACGCCGAGGTGCGTCGCGTCTCGCTCACGAATCTCGGGACGAAGCGCCGCGACGTCGAGTTGACGTCGTATGCCGAGGTCGTGCTGGCGCCGCCGGCGGCGGATGCCGCCCATCCCGCGTTCTCGAACCTCAGCGTCATCACGGAGTGCGTCCCGGAGCTCGACACCCTGCTCGCGACGCGCCGTCCGCGCTCACGCGACGAGACGCCCGTCTGGCTGGCCCACGTCGTCGTCGTCGAAGGGGAGTCCGTGGGCGGCCTGCAATGGGAGACGGATCGCGCCCGTTTTCTCGGGCGCGGGCGTGGCATCCGGACGCCGGCCTCGGTGATCGACGGCCAGCCGCTCTCCGACACCGTGGGCGCGGTGCTCGATCCGGTGGTGAGCCTCCGGCGTCGCGTCCGGCTGCTGCCGGGCGAGACCGCGCGCGTGATCTTCTCGACGCTGGTGGCGTCGTCGCGCGCGGAGGCCGTCGAGCTCGCCGAGAAGTATCACGACGCGGCCACGTTCGATCGTGTCGCGACGCTGGCGTGGACCCAGGCCCAGGTCCAGCAGCACCACCTCGGCATGGGCCCCGACGAGGCGCACCTCTTCCAGAGCCTCGCCCGCGTCGTGATTTATTCGGACCGGATGCTGAGACCGTCCGCCGACGTGCTCGCACGTCACGCGGGTGGTCCCGACGCGCTGTGGGCGCACGGGATCTCGGGCGACCTTCCGATCGTGCTGGTGCAGATCGACGAGCCCGAGGACGTCGACATCGTGCGACAGCTCCTGCGCGCCCGCGAGTACTGGCGGATGAAGCGGCTCGCCGTCGATCTGGTGATTTTGAACGAGCGCGGAGCGTCGTACGTCCAGGATCTGCAGTCGTTGCTGGAGACGCTCCTTCGCACGAGCCAGTCGACGGGGCCCCACGAAGGATACGAGCCGCTGGGGAACGTCTACATCGTGCGCGCGGATCGCGTCACCGCCGCGCAACGCGACGTGCTGCTGGCGGCGGCGCGGGCGGTGCTGTCGAGCCGGCGTGGCACGCTCGCCGAGCAGATCACGCGCGCGCAGCGCCCCGACGGAGCACCGATCGTAACCCTCCGCCGCCCGGAGGTGCCGCAGCGGGCGGGCGCGACGTCGTCACCGGCGCTCGAGCTCTTCAACGGGTTCGGGGGCTTCGACGCGGACGGTCGCGAGTACGTGACGGTCCTCGACGACGAGCGCTGGACGCCCGCGCCGTGGATCAACGTCATCGCGAACGAGCGTTTCGGCTTCCAGGTCTCCGAGTCCGGCTCGGGCTACACGTGGTCGGTCAACAGCCGCGAGAACCAGCTTACCGCGTGGTCGAACGATCCCGTCAGCGACCCGCCGAGCGAGGCGATCTACGTCCGCGACGAAGAGACCGGAGAGCTGTGGGGGCCGACGGCGCTGCCCATTCGCGAGCACAGCGCGCCCTACGTCGTCCGGCACGGGCAGGGCTTCACGGCCTTCGAGCACGTCTCGCACGGCATCGCGCACGAGCTGCTCCAGCTCGTGCCGCTCGACGATCCCGTCAAGATCTCGCAACTGACGCTGACGAACGTTTCCGGCCGTGCGCGGCGGTTGTCCGTGACCGCCTACGTCGAGTGGGTCCTCGGCCCATCGCGCGGCGCGGCGGCGCCGTTCGTCGTCACCTCGATCGACCCCGACACGGGCGCGATGTTGGCGCGCAACGCGTGGCGGCGGGAATTCGGCGCGCGCGTCGCGTTCGCCGACCTCGGCGGGACGCACACGGCGTGGACGGCCGACCGCACGGAGTTCCTCGGGCGTCACGGCACGCCGGATCATCCCGCGGCGCTCGAGCGCGAAGGCCGGTTGTCGGGCCGGGTCGGCGCCGGCCTCGATCCGTGTGGCGCGCTGCAGACGACGATCGAGCTGCCCGCGGGCGGGCGCGTGGAGGTCGTGTTCTTTCTCGGCGAGGCCGCGAGCGTCGAGGACGCCCGGGCGCTGATCGTTCGTTGTCGCACCACCGCGGTGGCCGACGTGTTACACGCGGTGGTGGCGCGGTGGGAGGAGGCGCTCGGCGCGGTGCAGGTCACGACGCCCGACCGCTCGATGGACATCCTGCTGAACCGGTGGCTCTTGTACCAGACGCTCGCGTGCCGCGTGTGGGCGCGGGCCGCGCTCTATCAGGCCGGCGGCGCGTACGGGTTCCGCGATCAGCTGCAGGACGTGATGGCCCTCCTCGTCTCCGAGCCCGCGCTCGCGCGGCAGCACGTACTCCGTGCGGCGGCCCGGCAATTCGTCGAGGGCGACGTGCAGCACTGGTGGCACCCGCCCCTCGGGCGCGGCGTCCGCACCCGGATCTCCGACGACCTGCTCTGGCTCCCGTACGTCGTGGCCCGGTACGTCGACGTCACCGACGACGACACCGTGTTCGACGAGATCGTTCCGTTCCTCGACGGGCCGAAGCTGGCGGCGGGGCAATCCGAGTCCTACTTCGAGCCGCAGGTCTCCGACGACCGTGGCTCGCTCTTCGAGCACTGCGCCCGCGCGCTCGATCGCAGCCTCGCCACCGGAGCGCACGGCCTGCCGTTGATGGGCAGCGGGGATTGGAACGACGGCATGAACGAGGTGGGCGCCGAGGGAAAGGGCGAGAGCGTCTGGCTCGGGTGGTTCCTGCACGCAGTGCTGTCGGAATGGGCGCCGCTGGCCGACGCGCGCGGGGAAGGCAAGCGCGCGGAGCGGTGGCGTCGTTCCGCGGGCGAGCTCACGCCGGCGCTCGAGGCGGCGTGGGACGGCGCGTGGTATCGGCGCGCGTACTTCGACGACGGGACGCCGCTCGGCTCCGCCGTGAACGACGCGTGCCGCATCGATTCGATCGCGCAGTCGTGGAGCGCGCTCTCGGCGGCGGGCGATCCGGCGCGCCGGACGCGCGCGATGGCCGCGGTCGACGAACACTTGGTGCGTCGTAACCACGGCCTTGTCGCGCTGTTCACGCCGCCGTTCGACGACACACCGCTGGCGCCGGGGTACATCAAGGGGTATCCCCCGGGCGTTCGCGAGAACGGTGGCCAGTACACCCACGCCGCCGTCTGGGTGGCGATGGCGTTCGCGACGCTCGGCGACGGGGACAAAGCCGCCGAGATCTTCGCGATGCTGAATCCGATCGTCCGTGCGCGCGACGTGCAGCGCTACAAGGTCGAGCCGTACGTCGTGGCGGCGGACGTGTACACGGAGCCGCCGCACGTCGGCCGCGGCGGCTGGACGTGGTACACGGGCTCCGCGGGCTGGCTGTATCGGGCCGGCGTGGAGTCACTGCTCGGCTTCCGACTTCGCGGCGCGCGGCTCGTGATGGACCCGTGCATCCCGCGCGCGTGGCCCGGCTTCGAGATCGTGTTCCGGTACCGCTCTACGCGCTATGCGATCGTCGTCGAGAACCCGGGCGGCGTGTCGCGGGGCGTGAAGTCCGTGGAGGTCGACGGCGTGGCCCTCGACGGGGACCTTACCATCATGCTCGCCGATGACGGCGTCACCCGTCGCGTGCGCGTCGTCCTCGGCTGAAGGAAAGCAAGGACCCGGTATGCACGTGCTCGCATTCTCCACGCTCGCACGCCCGGAATGGCGCTGGCGCATCGGCCCCCACGAGGGCGCGAGAGAAAGTCGGTCTGGTCGGGC
>CAYQQT010000221.1:0-1363 GCA_964419375.1 uncultured bacterium | reverse complement strand
GACCATCACCAGGGAGCGTAAGGGCAGGGGCCGGGAGTCCGGCGAGCAAGGCGGCAAGACCCCAGTCACGACGCAGGCACGCGTCGTCAAGTGGACCGCGGAGGCCGCCCCGTATCTCGAGGGGATGGAAGCGGGCTGGACAGAGAGCCTTGAACGCTTCGAGGCCTTTGTCGCGAAGGCCTGAGAAGCATCCGGGGAGAGTTACCGCTGGCGCGGGGGCGGCGATCGTCGCCGTCCGCGCGATGCGGAACTCGGATGGCTGCATGGCCACGACCCCGACGAGTACGATGACGATCACTGCGAGAGCGATGAGGATCTTTATGACTCGGCGGCAATGTCGAGAAGGGGCTGGCGCGAATGAAGTCGGTGGTGGAAGCAGCGCCCAGGCAATAGCGCGGCGACGTTCACTCGCCCGGCACCAGCCGTGGAGGAGATCATGACGTATGCACTGTGGATCGTTCAGGGGCTGCTCGCGCTCATCTTCCTGTGGGCGGGTGGAATCAAGCTGGTCCTGCCGCTCGAAAAGCTCGCGGGGCCAATGCCGCTGCCGGGCCTGTTCGTGCGGTTCATCGGCGTGGCCGAGGTGCTCGGCGCCATCGGCCTCATCCTGCCCGGGCTCCTGCGCATTCGGCCGGGCCTGACACCGCTGGCCGCCGCCGGGCTGGTGATCATCATGATCGGTGCGACGGTGCTGGGGCTGGCGGCCGGTGATGTCGCGATGGCGCTCATCCCGCTGGTGGTGGGGCTCCTCGCAGCGTTCGTCGCCTACGGCCGCTGGCGGCTGGCGCCGCATCGCGGACCCCCAGGCTCCCGTAACGCCGATCCTGGGTACCGTCATCTCTCGACCGGATCTTGAGCCGCTCGTTTCGCGGTGCCGGCACACCCCGACGCCATCTAAGCGGCGGACTTCCTCGTCATCGCGTGCAATACCGTGCACATCGGGCTGCGCGAGATCAGGGAGGCGGCGGGATGTCCGGTCTTGAGCATGATCGACGTCACGCTGGACGACGTCGTGCGCCGCGGCTGCACGCGGGTGGGCGTGTTTGGCTTCAGGGGCGCCTCACCTCTCTACCTCGATGCGCTTCGTGAGCGTCGCATCCACTGCGAGACGATCGACCCCGCGCCGCAAGCACGCCTCGATGGCGCCATTCGGGCGGTGATGGAGGGATGCGACGGCAAGGCCGAATCCGAGGCGGCGCTCGCCGTGGTGGCCGGGTTGCGGGCGCGGGCCGTGGAAGGAACCCTGCTCGGATGCACCGAGATTCCGCTGCTCCTGCGTGACGACGGCGAGGCCGGAGACCTGATCAACCCGGCGGCGCTGCTGGCGGAGGCGGCGGTGCGATTCGCGATGGCGTGACGCTAG
>CAYQQT010000220.1:3823-6600 GCA_964419375.1 uncultured bacterium | reverse complement strand
GCGACGCCACGCTCGCGCTCGAGGTAGACGGGCTCGGCGCCGATGAACCCGAGCCGATCGTCGCCCACGAAGGCGCGCGACAGGCCGATGCCCGACTCGCGCGTGAGCCACGGCTGGGCCGCGGGCAGGATCTGGGGCTGGCGCGCGCCCCACATGAGCGCGCGCGAGTGCTCGCTGATGACGGCGCGGGTCATGCGCTGCAGGGGATCGGCGGGCGCCAGCCGCGGCAGCATCGGCGTCGCGAAGAGGATGAGCACGAGCGCGGTGGCGCACGCGGACAACATCGGCGCCAGCCACGCGGAGCGGCGCGCGCGGGGCGAGGCGGCATCCAGAATGCTCACGCGCAGGCGCGCGGGCGCCTGATAGCGCTGCAGCTCGCTCCTGAGCCGCCGTCCGAGGCCGTCGTCAGTCGGATCGTCTGGGGTCATTTCTCGCCGTAGTCCCGCAGCAGCCCTCGCATGCGCTCCTTTGCCCTGAAGATTCTCGATTTCACGGTGCCGACGGGGCAGGCCATGACGCGGGCGACTTCCTCGAGGGGCATGCCCTCGACTTCCGCGAGCAGGAGCACGGTCCGGAACTCCTCGGGCAGATGCCCCATGGCCCGCTCGAGATCGGTGTGGGCCTCCATGACGCGCCCGTCGTTCTCCGGCGTGTCGTGGAACATTGGAACATCCCAATCCGGGACCCCGTCTTCCGCGATCGGGCTCTCGCGCTCGCGGAGCCGGTAGAACGTGAGGAACGTGTTCCTCAGAATCTGAAACAGCCAGGCGCGCAGGTGGGTTCCCGGCTGAAAACGATGGGAGAAGCGGAAGGCGCGCAGGTACGTCTCCTGCACGAGGTCGTCCGCCTGCTCGGGCTTCCGCGTCAAGTACATCGCGAAGTTATAGAGCGCGTTGAGGTGCTCGAGCGCCTGCTTCTGAAAATCGTCGTCGGCCATCAGCCGGAGGCCCAGTCGCCGGGGTAGTCGCCCCGCCGCACGTCGTGCTCGTCGACGAGGTCGTCGAGCAGCTCGCGCACGGTCTGGTACAGCGTGGGATGGACGAGATCGGGCGCGACGTCGGCGAGCGGCCGCAGCACGAAGGCGCGCTCGGCGAGCAGCAGGTGCGGGATGTGCAGATCGTCCGGGGTGCTGATGACCTCGTCACCGTAGAAGAGGATGTCGATGTCGATCTCGTGCGGCGCGAACCGCCGCGCCTCGGGCGTGGCGCCCGCCGGACGCTTGCGGCCGAGCGCCTGCTCCACGCTTTGCAGTCGTTCCAGCAGCGTGCGGGGCGGCAGCACGGTGTCGATGCCGATGACGCCGTTGAGGTACCACCGGCGCTCGCCCACCGTGTGCCCGGCCTGCGCCTCCCACGGCTCGGACTCGTACAGCGGCGAGGCTGCCACCAGGGTCACGTCCGCCAGCGCCTGCAGGCGCCGGACGGCGCTCTGCAGCGCCGTGAGGCGATCGCCGAGGTTGGAGCCGAGGCCCAGGTACACGCGCGGCATCTCAGCGGCTCCGCACCAGCTCGACGCTCGGCGTGCCCACGAGGCCTTCGAGCGGCGGCGCGAGCTTGCGCACGCGCACACGGACGCGCTCGACGGGGAACTCGCGCAGCAGCGCCTGTGCGATGGCCCCCGCCAGCCGCTCGATGAGGTTCACGCGTCCCTCGGTGCCGACCTGCACGATGCGGCGTGCGACGGCGCCATAGTCCACCGTGGCTCCCAGCTCGTCGGAGACGGCGGCGGCGGTGAGGTCGAGCGCCAGCTCGGCGTCCACCGAGAACCAGATGCCCACCGCCTGCTCGGCCTTGGAGGCGCCGTGATGACCGTAGAAGCGCACGTCCTCGAGCAGGAGGCGGTCGGCCATCAGAGCTTCACCACCGTGTTACGCAGGCTGCCGATGCCGTCGATCCTGACCTCGACGCGATCGCCCGGCTGCATCGGGCCCGTGCCCGCCGGCGTGCCGGTGGCGATGACGTCGCCCGGGAGCAGCGTCATGACGGTGGAGACGCGGGCGACGATCTCCTCCACGCTGAAGATCATCTCCTTCGTGGACGAGGACTGACGCGCGGTGCCGTTCAGGAAGCTCTCCACGGTGAGCGCGCCGGGATCGAGGTTCGTCGCGATGCAGGGGCCGATGGGACAGAAGGTGTCGAAGCCCTTGGCGCGCGCCCACTGCGCGTCGTGCTCGCGCAGGTCGCGCGCGGTCACGTCGTTGAGGCACGTGTAGCACAGCACGTACTCGCGCGCGCGCGCGACGGGTACGTCCCGGCAGCGCCGGCGGATCACCACCGCCAGCTCCGCCTCGTAGTCCACGCAGGCGCTCTGCGCCGGGTAGACGATGGGATCGTCGGGGCCGGCGAGCGCGCTCACGGCCTTGAGGAACATGACGGGCTCCTCGGGCACGGGCAGGCTCAGGGCGGCCAGGTGATCGCGGTAGTTCAGGCCGATGGCGATGATCTTGGAGGGCAGCACGGGCGCGAGCAGCACGACCTGTCGCGCCGGGTAACGCTTGCGCGCGCGCTTGAAGAGCGTGAAGGGCGTGCCCGAGTACTCCACGATGGCGCTGCCCTCGAGCGCCCCGTAGCGCGTCTTGCCGTTGGCCCGGAAGCGGACGATCTGCACGCGCCCTCCTAGCCCGGATTATTCATGAGGGTCGAGCGTGCACGGCGATCGCGGTGCTTCGCACTGCGGTATCGAGGAGCGCCACGGCTTTGCCGTGGCGCTACCGAGCGTTGGGGGTATCGAGGAGCGCCACGGCTTTGCCGTGGCGCTACCGAGCGTTGGGGGTATCG
>CAYQQT010000220.1:0-3723 GCA_964419375.1 uncultured bacterium | reverse complement strand
TTGGGGGTATCGAGGAGCGCCACGGCTTTGCCGTGGCGCTACCGAGCGTTGGGGGGCTTGGGGGGCCCGTCGAGGCCCCCCATGTAAGACGGGGACGAAGGGGGCCCACTCCGCCCGGCCGGCGGGGAGCCACCCCGTCGCGCCTCGTGATCCCCGACGGGGGGACGCCACCCGCCGCCATGCACGCTCGCCCCTCATGAATAATCCGGACTAGCCGATGCCGAGGACGTCGTGCATGGAGTAGAGGCCGTGCGGCCGGTCCGCGATCCAGCGCACCGCGCGCAGGGCGCCGCGCACGAAGGTGTCGCGGCTCTGCGCCCGGTGCGTGAGCTCCAGGCGCTCGCCGAGGGCGCCGAAGGTGACCGTGTGCTCGCCCACCACGTCGCCCGAGCGCAGCGAGAAGATGCCGATCTCCTTGGTCGTCCGCTCGCCCGGCAATCCCTGCCGGCCGTATACCGCGCACTGGCGAAGATCGCGCCCGAGCGCTTCCGCCAGCACCTCCGCCATTCGCACGGCGGTGCCGCTGGGGGCGTCCTTCTTGAAGCGGTGGTGGACCTCGCTGATCTCCACGTCGTAGTCGTCGCCGAGCGCCTTGGCCATGATGGTGAGGAGCTTGAACGCCAGGGTCACGCCCACGGACATGTTGGGCGCGACCAGGATGGTCGCGCGCCTGGCGAGGGCGGCGATCTCCTCGCGCTGCGCCTGGGAAAACCCGGTGGTGCCGATGACGGCGTGTCCGCCCGCCGCCGCCACCGCGCGCAGGTGCTCGAGAGAAGGATCGGGCGCCGAGAACTCGACGAGGACGCGGTCGCCCCCGACGGCGGCGGCCACGTCGTCGGTGATGACGACGCCGGTGGGGCCGACGCCCGCCACCTCGCCCGCGTCGCGCCCCACGCTCGGATGGCGCGGCGCTTCCAGGGCGTCCGCCAGGCGAAGGTCGGGTGATTCCTTCACGAGGGCCACGAGCCGGGTGCCCATGCGGCCGGCGGCGCCGGCGATGGTCACCGCGGTGGGCGCGGACGGCGAGGGCATTGGGAGCGGCTACTTCACCAGCGCGTAGGGCTTGAGGATCCCGCGCAGCGTCTCGCGATTGGCCTCACCCATCGGGCACATCGGCAGCCGGAACTCCGCGGTCAGCATGCCCGCCATCGCCATCGCTTCCTTGATGGGGATGGGGTTGGTCTCCAGGAACGCCGCGCGCGCCAGCGGCAGCAGCTTGTAATGCAGCTCGCGCGCCCGCTTCCAGTCACCGTCGAGGGCGGCGTGCACCATGTCCGCCGTCTCTTTGGGCACGATGTTGGCGATGACGGAGATGACGCCGTGGCCGCCGATGGCCATGAGGGGAATGGTGAGGTTGTCGTCGCCGGAGAGCACCGTGAAGTCCGGGCCGCACGCCGCAATGACCTGCGCCATCTGGTCCAGCGAGCCCGACGCTTCCTTGACGCCCACGATGTTGGAGCAGTCACGCGCCAGGCGCGCCATCGTCGCCGTCTCGATGTTGACGGCGGTGCGGCTGGCGATGTTGTAGACGACGATCGGGATCTGCACGGACTCGGCGACGGCGCGGAAATGGCGGTAGAGCCCCTCCTGCGTCGGCTTGTTGTAGTAGGGGCTGACCACGAGGGCGCCGTTGGCGCCCGCGCGCTCGGCGTGCTTCGTGAGGTCGACCGCCTCCGAGGTGGCGTTGGAGCCCGTGCCCGCGATCACCGTGATGCGCTTGCGCGCGGCCTCCACCACCAGCTCCACGAGCCGCCGGTGCTCGTCGTGGCTCAGCGTGGGCGACTCGCCGGTGGTGCCGCAGGGGATGAGGCCGTCGGTGCCGCCGGCGACGTGCATCTCCACCAGCTCGCGCACCTTGGCCTCGTCGACCTTGCCATTCCTGAACGGCGTGACCATCGCGACGAACGAGCCGGAAAAGGTCGTGCTCATACGGTGGTCTCCCCCGCCACCAGGTCCTCGAAGGTCTCCCGGCGGCGCACGATGGTGTAACGGTCCCCGTCCACGAGGACTTCGGCGGCGCGCGGCCGCGTGTTGTAGTTGGACGCCATCGCGAACCCATACGCGCCCGCGCTCATGACGGCGAGAAGGTCGCCCTCCTCGGCGCGCGGCAGCTCGCGGTCCTTGGCGAGGAAATCGCCGGACTCGCAGATGGGCCCCACGATGTCCGCCGTCTCCACGGGGCCCGCCGCGCGCGCTTCGTCGGCGGCGAGGACGGAGTGGTAGGCGTCGTAAAAGGCGGGCCGGATGAGGTCGTTCATGGCGGCGTCCACCACCACGAACTTCTTGTCGTCGGTCTCCTTGCGGTAGAGCACGCGCGTGAGCAGCGCCCCCGCGTTGCCGACGATGGAGCGGCCGGGCTCCAAGAGCACGGTGACCCCCAGCTCCTTGAGCGCGGGCAAAAGCATCGTCGCGTACTCGTGGTGGCTCGGGGGCGTCTCGTCGCGGTAGCGGATGCCAAGGCCGCCGCCCACGTCCACCATGCGCACCTCGATCGACCGCTCGCGCAATTGCTTGACGAGGGCGGCCACCAGGGCCATCGCGTCCTTGAAGGGGGCGCCGCTCGTGAGCTGGGAGCCGATGTGCATCTGCGCGCCCACCACCTCGAGGCCCGGCAGCTTCGCCGCTTCGTCGTATACGGCGAGCGCGTGCGTGAACGGGATGCCGAACTTCGAGGTCTTGAGGCCGGTCGAGATGTACTTGTGCGTCTTCGGATCCACGTCGGGGTTGACCCGCAGGGCGACCGGCGCGCGCACGCCCATCTCGCGGGCCACCTCGTCGAGGGCGCGCAGCTCGCTCACCGACTCCACGTTGAACATGAGGATCTCGGCCTTGAGGGCGTCCCGCATCTCGTCGCGCGTCTTGCCCACGCCCGAGAAGATGATCTTGCGGGCGGGGATGCCCGCGCGCAGCGCCCGGTGCATCTCGCCCACGGAGACGATGTCCGCTCCCGCCCCCGCCTTCGCGAGCACGGAGAGCACGCCGAGGTTCGAGTTGGCCTTCACGGCGTAGCAGATGACGTGCTCGACGCCGGCGAACTCGCGATCGTAGGCGAAGTAGCTGTCGAGGAGCGCGGCCTTCGAATACACGTAGGTGGGAGTGCCGACGGCGTCCGCCAGCCCCTCGAGGGCCACCGCTTCGCAGTGCAGGCGGCCGTGACGGTAAGCGAAGTGCATCGGTGGCGTCATGGTTGTGTGATCGTTGCCCTTTTCCCGTGTGAAGTCAAGGCACGGACACCGTCACCTCGTTCGAGCGCGCGCTCTCGTTGGCGCGCGCGCCCGCGTCGCGCGCGGTCACCGCGTAGCGGTACGGCCCGGGCGGCACGTCGCGGTCCACGAAGACGGTGGTGAGGGCGGGGGTGGACCCGATGCGCGCGAGCGCGCCCGCCGCCGCGCGGTAGACGACGTAGCCCGCCACGTCACGCTCGGGGCTCGGCGACCACGACAGCCGCACGGTGCCCGCGGACGGGATGGCCACGAGATTGGCGGGCGGCGAGGGCGGCGTCATGTCGGCGGGAGTCACGGTCACGCGCGCGCTCGGCTCGCCGAGGGCGGTGCCTCCGCCCGCGGAGCGGATGGCGCGCACCGCATACGAATAAGCGCGGTCGTTCTCTAACCTCGGATCGGTGAATGTGGTTACTCCGGCGGCCGTGCGGCCCACGGGCGCCAGCGGCCCGTCGGGGGAGCCCGCGCGCAACACCTCGTACTCGAGCGGGCCCTCGACGGC
>CAYQQT010000219.1:1697-6644 GCA_964419375.1 uncultured bacterium | reverse complement strand
AGGATCTGGGCATTTTTGTCGCGCCTCGTGATCCCCGAAGGGGGAAGCGCCCTGCTAGCGGCTAGGCTACCCGGCGCAGCTGCGCCGGCGCCCGATGGCCGGGAGGCGCCACGCCGCGCAGGGCGAGCACGTGCGTGATGTCCTTGAGTGACAGGTAACCGACCAGCCATTCCCCGTCCACGACCGCAAGCCGGCCGAGACCGTTGCGCGAGGCCTTCTCGAACGCCCGGTATACGGTATCGCTGCGCTCCACCGAAAGCTCCGGGCTCGTGGCCTGCATGACCTCGCGCACGAGCGTGTGCTGCCAGTGCGCGCGGGGGACGGGCTGCACGTGCTGCAGGGTGGCGATGCCGACGGCGCGGCCGTCCTCCACCACCGGAAAGCTCCTGAAGTGGTGCGCCCACAGCAGGTCCACGAGCGCGGTGACGGGCGCGTTCGCCGCCACGGTGACGGGATTGCGTACCATGATGTCGTTCACGTGCAGCGGCGCGAGCGTCTCCTTGAGATCGACCTGCGCATAGCTGGCGTCGGCGGCGCCGCGCAGGAAGAGGCCGATCAGGATCATCCACACGCCCCCCATGAAGGCGCCCGTCATGACCTGCAGGAAGCCCCACATCATGAGGATCACGGCCACCGCGCTGCCGACGCGGCTGGCGATCAACGTGGCGGGCCGGAGACTGCCCTTCCACTTCCAGAGCGCCGCACGCAGGACGCGGCCGCCGTCGAGAGGAAAGCCGGGCACGAGGTTGAAGACACCGATGGCCGTGTTGATGAAGATCAGATAGTCGAGGACGGCGCCCGCCACACCCGCCGTCACGACACCGGTGGCGCGGACGGCCCACAGGAGTCCGGCGATCGCGAAGCTGCTGAGCGGCCCCACTGCCGCGATGAGGAACTCCGCCCGCGCGCTCGGCGGCTCTTCCTCGAGCTGTGACACGCCGCCGAAGACGTGCAGCGTGATGCCGCGCACCCCGAGGCCGTGCGCGCGCGCCACGAACGAGTGTGACAGCTCGTGCAGCAGCACGGACACGAAGAGCAGGAGGGCGGTGGCAAGCCCGCTCAGCCAGGCGGCCACGGGGGAGAGATCGGGCAGCGTACGGGGGAAGTAGCCGACGGCGAGCGTCCACGTGATGAGCGCGTACACGACGAGCCAGCTCGTGTGCACATTGATGGGGATGCCGGCCACGGTGAGCACGCGCATCGACCGCCCCGACGCGAGGCGCCCGGACGCCGGCCCTGTCACGCGCCTCTCCGCCGACGCCCGAGAAACCTGTTCACAGCAAGCTTCCCTTTCAAGGGCGGTGCCATCGAGACGGAGCGCCAGGCGTGAGGGGGCAGAGGCGCGTTGTACAATCGCCGCGCGATGGCGTGGGACGATCGCATGAAGGACTTCCGTGAGCGCCGCGAGCGCGCGCGCGCGATGGGCGGGGCGGAGCGGCTCGCCCGCCGCGCCGCGCAAGGGCGACTCAACGCGCGCGAGCGCGTGGACCGCTTGCTCGACGCGGGATCCTTCCTGGAGGTCGGCACCTTCAACACCTCCGATATGCCGGGGATGGAGGCGATCACACCCGCCGACTCCAAGATCGCCGGCTTCGGCACCATCGACGGGCGACCCGTGGCCGTGTGCTCCAACGACTTCACGGTGCTGGCGGCGACGTCCAGCCGCGTCGCCTCCGACAAGGAAGCGGAAGTGAAGGCCACCGCCATCCGGCGCGGCGTGCCGATCGTCTACCTCTCCGAGGCGGGCGGCGCGCGCATGCCGGACATCATGGGTGCCGCCGGCATCGCCTCCTTCGGCAACTCGACGTATTACGGCCTGCGACGGCGCAGGGTTCCGATGGTGACGGCGGTGCTCGGCCAGTGCTACGGGCTGCCGACGTGGAACGCCTGCCTGTCCGACTTCGTGGTGATGCTGACGGGCGCTTCCATGGCCGTGTCGGGCCCGCGCGTGCTCGAGCTGGCGACGGGCGAGCAGGTGTCGCCGGAGGAGCTGGGCGGCGTGAAGGTCCACGCCGAGGAGACCGGCTTCGCGGATGCGGTGGGCGACACCGAGGACGAATGCCTGCGGCTCGTCCAGCGCTTCCTCTCCTACATGCCCTCGCACGCCCGGCAGACGCCGCCCCGTGTGGCGCCGCGCGAGGGCGGCGACACGGCCACCATCGCGGACCTGGTGCCGGAGGCGCGCAACCGCGCCTATGACATGACCAAGGTCGTGCGCCGCCTGTGCGACGGCGAGGACATCTTCGAGGTCAAGCCGCGCTTCGGGCGCACGATCGTGACCGCGCTGGGGCGGGTGGACGGCCGCGTCGTCGGCTTCCTCGCCAACCAGCCGATGCACCGCGCGGGCGCCTGCGACGCCGACGGCTGCGACAAGGCCGTCTCGTTCCTGGCTCTGTGTGACTCTTTCAACGTACCGCTCGTCTTCCTGCACGACATCCCCGGCTTCTTCGTCGGCAAGGAGGCGGAGCGCAAGCGGGTGGCGGGCAAGATCATCAACTGGATGGAGGCGCTCGCCCTCGTGAGCGTGCCGCGCATCTCGGTGATCATGCGCAAGACGTACGGGCAGGCGTACTTCAACATGGGCGGCGGCGGCTACGCCGATCTCCTCGTGGCGTGGCCGACGGCAGAGATGTCGTTCATGGACCCGGAGACGGGCGTCAACGTCGTGCACGGCGCCGAGCTGGCGGCGCTCGACCCCGGCGCCCGCCGCGCCCGGCGCCAGGAGCTGCTCACGGAGTGGGAGCTGAACACGCTGCCCTACGGCGCCGCCGCCCGTCACCTCATCGACGAGGTGATCGACCCCGCCCACACACGCGACGTGATCATCAGATTTCTCACCCTCTGGGACGCGCGCGGCGCCGTGGGCCGCCACCGCCTTGCTTCATGGCCAACCAAGTTCTAGACCACTGTCGGACATCAACGAGCGTCCCGGGAAACCCAGGACGCTTCCGAGCGCCGGGACACTTCCGAGCGCCGAGACGCTTCGGACCGCCGGGACGCCTCCAACCGGCGCTGCGGCCGGGGGGCTTGGGGGGATCGAGGAGCGTCCCGGGTTCCCCGGGACGCTTCCGAACGCCGGGGGGCTTGGGGGACCCTTCGAGGCCCCCCATCTTCAAATGACCACCGAATCGATCGCCGGCCTCACCGTCGAGCATCACCCGCCGACCGGCCGCGCCCGCAACCTGCCCCTGCTGCTGATCCACGGCATGTGGGGCGGGGCGTGGTACTGGCAGAGCTACATGCGCTTCGCCGCCGACGCGGGGTGGGACGTGTGGGCTCTCAACCTGCGCGGCCATCACGGCAGCCGGCCCGTCGCAAACCTTGGACGCGTGTCCGTGCGCGACTACGTCGCCGACGTGGGCGCCGTGCTCGACGCCATGGGCCCGGCCGTCATCGTGGGCCACTCGATGGGCGGGCTCATCGCCCAGATGGCGGCCACGCGTCCAGACGTGCGCGCGGCGGTGTTTCTCACGAGCGCGGCGCCGCGCGGCATCGTCGTGCTGCGCCGGCCCGTCCTCTCACGCCTGGTGCGCTACATGCCCGCCATGCTGGCGCGCCGCGCGTTCAAGACGCGCGATGAAGACGCCATCGCCCTCATGCTCAACCGGATGACGCCGGCCGCGCGCGCGGCGGCGCTGCCGCGCTTCGTGCCGGAGTCGGGCCGGGCAGGGCTCGAGCTGGCGCTGGGGCTGCTCGCGGTGAACGCCGGTGACGTGCGCTGCCCGACGCTGGTGATGGGCGCCTCCGACGATCAGATCACGCCCGTGAGCGTGCAGCGGCGGATTGCGGCCAAGTACGGCGCCGAGTACGTAGAAGCGGCCGGCCATGCCCACATGCTGATGCTCGAGGAGGACTGGCAGCCGCCGTGGCGGCAGATCCTTGACTGGCTCGGCACCCGCGCCGTGTGAGGCTACTGGCACGTGGATGGCAGCGAGGGAGCCGCCAAGGAAGACGATCATGCTGAGCTGCCCGCAGTGCCAGCAGATCCTCAACGAGATGAAGCAGGCGGACGAGCGGCTCCTCGAGCGCCTCGGGCTCTTCCGTCTCGCCGGCGGGCGCCGCCCCCGGAATGAAGTTGGGCTCGGCGGAGGCCTTGCGTCGCTTCCGGATTGATCTTGTTCTTGGCGCTCATGCCGCCCTCCCGGGCGCGATGCGGTATCGCAGCAGGGCCGCCACGCCGTCAGCATCGGCGAGCAGCGTGTCGTCCTCGATGAAGGTCACCTTGGCGCTCGTCTGCCGGGCGAGCTTGACCAGCTCGTCGGCGGCGGCGCCGCCGCCCTCGGCGTCGACGCGGTCCGGGGTGGCGGTGATGAGCAGCTCGTGTACCTGGCCGTTCTCGAGCGCCGCGCGTGTCTGCGCGGCGCCGATGACGCCGAGTCCGCCTCCGCGGTAGCCCTCCACCGCGCGACGCACGAGCTCGGCTTCATCGCGCGCGCCCCGCCGGCGGATGGCGTCCATCGTTTCACGCAGCACGTCGGCCTCCGGCGTGGCCGTGCCCAGGTCGAGGACGTCCACGACGCGCTCCTCCAGGTGCTTGGGTAGCTGTCCCCGCAGCAGCGGCACCACCACCTCGTCGCCCGCGAGGATGACCTTGCCGACGCCTTCCTCACGCACCACGCGGTCGAGCGCGTCGACGACTTCCTTGACGTGCTGGAGCCGGAAGTTGTCGATGTGGCGCTGGTAGCGCGCCTGCGACCAGCCGCGCGACACGCCGCCCGCGCTCAAGCGGCGGAACTTGGGGTTCTCGACCTCGCCCTTGGCCTCCACCGCGCCGAGACCGATGACGAAGATGCGCGCCTCGTCCGCGTCGGCGACCACGACCGCGTAGCGCGGATAGCGGTCGTTGAGCCGCGCCAGTGGATACACGTGCGGCTGCTCGCCCACGAAAAGCTCGTTCGAGTCGATGGGCGCCTCGAGCTGCACCGCCTCGAAGAATCCGTCCGCCCC
>CAYQQT010000219.1:0-1597 GCA_964419375.1 uncultured bacterium | reverse complement strand
CGTTCGAGTCGATGGGCGCCTCGAGCTGCACCGCCTCGAAGAATCCGTCCGCCCCCGAGCACGCGAAGATGGCGATGCCGTTGGCGGAGGCGCGGGCCGTGGCGCTCCTCGTTAGGGCGTCGTGGCAAGAGAAGTGTGCAATCGAGACGCCAGGGACTTGCGGCTATCGGGCCCCTTCAGGGGCCGGGGAAGGCGGCCACGATCTCGCGCACGCGCTGCATAGCGCGATTCACTTGAACAGGTTGCGGCGGTCGGCGAGGTGCGCCCGGAGCGAGGCCTGCTCGTCGGGCTCCTTCAGCACGCGGCGGATCTTGTCGATGGCATCGGCGGCACTTCTGTAGAGCAGGCGCGGGTGGCTGCCCACGATCTCGCGCGGCCCGCCCTGCTCGGGAACGAAGACGATGCAGCCGCCGCGCACGAGGTCGGCCACCGCGATGCCGAAGTGCTCGGCGCGCCCCGTGGATGCCGTAGCGGTTGTCCGCGATGAGGCGCGACAACGCTTTGCGCGACAGGCCCTCGTGATACGTGATCCACTCGCCGCTCGCGCGCACGCGCTCGAGGATGCGGCGGTAGTACGTGCCCGCCCCCGACGCCGGCGCGCGCGTCGCTCATGAATAATCCGGGCTAGCGTGGACGCGCCGTAGAATAGGGCCCACTTTGCACGAAGGAGCGTCACGATGACCGACTCGCGCACTGGTGGCCAGCTCGTCGCGGACTGCTTGGCGTTACATGGCGCCGACACGGTGTTCACCGTGCCGGGCGAGAGCTTCCTGGCCGTGCTCGATGCCCTATATGACCAACCGGAGATCAGGCTCGTCGTGTGCCGCCAGGAGGGCGGTGCCGCGAACATGGCGGACGCGTACGGCAAGCTGACCGGCCGTCCGGGCATCTGCATGGTGACGCGCGGGCCGGGTGCTGCCAATGCCTCCGTCGGTGTGCACACGGCGTTTCAGGATTCGACGCCGATGGTGGTCCTCATTGGGGACGTGCAACGGGGCGCGCAGGAGCGGGAGGCGTTTTAGGAAGTGGACTTCAAGCAGATGTATGGGCCGCTGGCGAAATGGGTGGCGCGCATCGAGGATCCGGCGCGCGTGCCGGAGATGATGAGTCGCGCGTTCTACACGGCGGTATCGGGACGGCCCGGTCCCGTCGTGCTCACGCTGCCGGAGGACATGCTCACGCAGAGCGCGACGGCCACGCTGGGGGATCCGTACAAGGTGGTGCGTCCGCTTCCGGGGGAGGCGGAGATGGAGCGGCTGCGCGTGCTGCTGGCGCGCGCGCGATCGCCGTTCATGATCGTGGGCGGCGGTGGCTGGAGCGCGGGCACCGCGGACGACATGATGGCCTTCGCCGAGGCCAACGCGATTGCCACCGGCGCCTCCTTTCGCTGCCAGGACTACTTCGACAACACGCACCCCTGCTACGCAGGGCACGTCGGCATCGGCCTCGAGCCCGCCCTCGCCGCGCGCATCAAGGCGGCCGACCTGCTCATCGTCGTGGGCGCGCGGCTGGGCGAGATGACGACGAGCGGCTACATCTGTGTACGTGGGGGGCCCCGATATGGCCCCCCCCACCCCCCGACGCTCGTCGCGCCCCG